>JAUNRO010000024.1:0-4488 GCA_030544185.1 Propionibacteriaceae bacterium
CTCAGCGGTCCTGGCCGATCGTGGGTTCGCCCCGGCCTGCACGCTCTATCTCGGGGAGTCCCTCGGCACCGGCGTCGCCGCTCGGCTCGCACGGACACACCCCCCGGCCGGGATCGTGCTCCGGTCGCCCTATCCGCGATTCGCCGACGTCGCGCGGGCCAACTTTCCCTGGCTGCCGGCGGACCTGATCCTGCGCGATCGCTATCCGCTGGCGGACGACCTCGCCGGTTCCCCGGTGCCGGTGGTCGTGCTGGCGGGCCGCGCCGACGAGCTGGTGCCCGTCGCGCTGTCGGCGCAGGTCGCCGAGAGCGTGCCGAACCTGCACCGCGAGGTGATCCTCGACGGGGCCCGGCACAACGACGGGGTCTGGCAGTCCGATGTCGTCGGCGCTGAGGTCACGGATCTCGCCGATGCCGCCACCGGTGCGTGCAGCTAGCGTCATCGGCGTACGCCGGGTCAGGCGGCCGGCGGCCCACCGCCCTCGGCGAGCCGGCGGCCCGTGCCGAGGAAGTCGAGCAGGAGGCTGTGCACGGCGTCCGGGTCGTCGCGCTGGGCCCAGTGACCGACCTCCGGCAGCAGGTGCAGCTCGGCGTTCGGGAACAGACCCGCTGCCCGGACGGCGTCAGCGGCGGGGAAGATCATGTCGTGCTCGCCATGCATCAGCAGCACCGGCTGGGTGATCTGGCCCAGCACCGCGCTGTAGTCGGTCCGGTTGCCCAGCGGGCCCAGCTCGCTGCGCTGGAACTCGTTGAACGTGGCGAGGGCGTGGGATTCCAGCGCGGCCTGCTGGACACCGGCGGCCAGATCGTCGGGGACCACGGACTTGGTGAGCACGGTGGTGAGGCCGAAGCCCACGAGCAGGGGGTTCCACGAGGTCCACTGGATCGACTCGGTGAGCCCGGGCAACCACGACCCCAGCATCAGCAACGACTGCGCGGCGAGCGCACGCTGATAGCCATAGCTCGCCACGAGCGCCAGCCGGCGGACCCGATCGGAACGCTCCAGCGTGTAGCCGATCCCCATCGCCCCGCCCATCGAGACGCCGACCAGGTCATGGACCGGCAGCTCGAGGGAGTCGATGAACTCGATGGCATAGTCCACCTGGCTCTCCATCGAGGCGTGCTCCTTGGCACGGGCGCTCTGCCCATAGCCCGGGTGGTCCGGGGCGATGGCGCGATAGCCCTGCTCGGCCAGGAGGTTCACGGTCGGACCCCAGGAGAGCGTGGCGTTGTCGGCGCCGCCCCCGTGCAGCAGCACGACCGGGTGGCCATCTGCCGGCCCGGCCTCCAGCCAGGAGATCCGCTGCCCCGATGCCAAGGTCGTGTCGTTGCGCTTCATGACTGTTCCTGGGGGTCGGAGTCGGGATCCTGCGCGGCCGGCGCGAGCCAGCCGAAGCTCTGATCGGGCAGCCGGACCAGCCGCCGGCTCAGCGCCAGATTCTCCAGCACACCGCCCTCGATGATCAGCGGATGCGGGCCGGCGATGTCGATCAGCACGGTCCCGGCGGCGGACTGGGTGGCCGCGTCGGCGACGACGTCGAGGGTGGCCGGCACCGGCCGGGCCAAGGCGTTCCAGGCAGTCAGGGAATCGAGGAACACGGCGGACATCTCGGCCTGGCGCTCGGGGTCGTGGTGGGTGGTCTCGTCACCGGACGCCAGCAGCGGAACGAGGAGCCGGGACAGGCACAGCTGGACGACAGCCTCGAGATAAACGGCAGCTTCCGGTGATCCCTCCGCCGCGGTCATCGCCGATCGCACCTGCGGGTCGGGGCTTCCGTCGTCATCGGCGAAATCCTCGGAATATCCACCCAGACTGCGATTCGCGCCGAACTCGGAGGGCAGGTGATGGCTCATGATTGTCGACGTTACACCCATGGGGAGATCTCAGGGGGCTCCCCTGTGTCCTTGGCCCCGGTCGGGATGGAAGGGTTGGGTCATGGACATGTTGCTCCCCGTCTGCATCGCCCTGGCCGCGCTCGCTCTGGTCCTCGCCATTGTGCTGTGGCTGCGCGGACGCCGCGGGCGGGCGCTGCAGGCCTTCGGCTTCGCCGCGCTGCCGGTCGGTCTCTACCTCACCGGGCTACTCGGCCTGGTGTTCGATGCGGTCCGGGCGCTGGGCGGCTGGATGAGCCGGCTCGTGTTCAACCCGGCGGTCTGGGCCGGCGTCGGACTGCTCGGGCTGGCCGTGGTGCTGTGGGTGGTCGGCGGGTTCGTGGCGCGGCGGACGCGGGCTCGGCGCCCGGTGGCGAAGGGCGCCGATGCGCCGGCCGTCACTGGACGCACCCCGGCCGCTGCGCCGGCAAAGGGATCACCGGCCACGGCTCGCAAAGCCGGCGGGTCGACCGCGGCCGGTGGTTCGGGAGACGACGAGTTCGACGAGATCGAGGAGCTCCTGCGCCGCCGCGGCATCGAGTGACGCGGCAGCGAATGCCCTAACCCCGGCCGGTGAACTGGGCGTGCAGCGCGCGCAGCTCGGCGACGGCCCGGTGGGCGCGGTCACCGTCGGCGGTCTGGATGCCGATCATCTGCCGGCGGACCGGATCGTGCTCGGTGCCCGCGGGCACGAGGTATGCCCACGGGTCCCCATGGCGGTATTGGATCTCGGCGATCTCGTCCCAGCGGAACCGGCGGACGACGAAGCCGTTGCGGATCTTCAGCCCGGTCTCGTTCGCCACGACGTTGCTCAGCCCGAGCCCCATCATGATGCCGATGAGGACGCCGCCAATGATGATCAGCGTGGACAGCTGGAACCAGTTGAACCGCTCCCGGATGTGAGGGTCGAGCGCGAGCCAGCCGATGGCGGCACCGGCGATGATCGCCAGGGACAACACGATCGCCCAGATCAGCAGCGTCCGGGTGCCATAGGTCGCCGGCAGGGTGGGCGTGCCGGAGGCCGTCCGCCCGGTCACAGCCGGCAGGCGGCGATATCGGTGACCAGGATCGCGCGGGCGCCGAGCTCCCACAGATCGTCCATGACCGCCTGGGCGTCCGCTCGCTTCACCATGGAGCGCACGGCCACCCAGCCCTCGCGGGCCAGCGGCGAGACCGTCGGGGATTCGAAGCCCGGAGTGATCGCCGAGGCCCGATCGATGAGCGACTCGGGGCAGTCATAGTCCATCAACACATAGTTTTCCGCGACCAGCACCGCCGACAGCCGGCGCTGCAAGCGCTCCAGCCCGTTGCGGACCGGGGTGTCGGCACGCTTGATGAGAATGGCCTCCGAGTGCAGGATCGGCTCGCCGAAGACGTCCATGCCGGCCTGGCGCAGTGTCCGCCCCGTCTCCACGACATCGGCGATCGCATCAGCGACGCCGAGGCGGATCGCGCTCTCGACCGCACCGTCGAGCTTGATCAGCCTCGCCTCGATCCCCCGCCTGGCGAGGTCGGCCCGGACCAGGCCCGGATAGGACGTCGCGATCCGCTTGCCCTGGAGGTCGGGAATGTCCCAGTTGTGCTCGACCGGGGCCGCATAGCGAAAGCGCGTGGCGCCGAACCCCAGGGGCATGACCTCCTGGGCGGCCGCGCCGGAATCCAGCAGCATGTCGCGGCCGGTGACGCCGACATCGAGGGTGCCCTCGCCGACATAGACCGCGATATCGCGCGGGCGCAGATAATAGAACTCCACGTGGTTGGCCGGGTCGGTGAGCACCAGTTCCTTGGCATCGGAGCGCTGGCGATAGCCGGCCTCCCGCAGCATCTGCTGGGCGGCTTCCGAGAGCGATCCCTTGTTGGGCACGGCGATCTTGAGCAGTGGCCGGTCGGTCACGGGGCAGTCCAATCTGCGGTGGCGGATGATTCGGTGGGATCAGAGGTGACGGTAGACGTCGTCGGGCGTGAGATCGAGAGCGATCATCATCACCTGGAGGTGATAGATCAGCTGGCTGATCTCCTCCGCGGCTTCCTCGGCCGACTGATATTCGCTCGCCATCCACACCTCGGCGGCCTCCTCGACGATCTTCTTGCCGATCGCGTGGACTCCCTGGTCGAGCCGCTTGACGGTCGACGAGCCCTCCGGTCGCGTGCGGGCGATCTCGGTGAGCTCGGCGAACAGGCCGTCGAAAGTCTTCACGGTGCCCCACCCTAGTGCGTGTGGCGCTATGAGCCCGCCGCGTTTCGTCGTGGCTCGGCTCGGCTCGGCGCAGCTCGGGCGCTCAGGACAGGCGCACGCCCAGGAGCGCGTCGGCGAGGTCCACGATCGTGGCGGGGGCGTCGGCGTCATCGCCGGCCCCGGCGAGGGACCCGGCGACCCAGGCGTCGATGGCGGCCAGCGCGCGCGGGGCGTCGAGATCGTCGGCCATCGCGGCCCGCACGGCTGCGACGACATCGCGGGCCGCCAGGGCGGTGTCGAGATGAGCGGCCCGGCTCCAGGCCTGATAACGATCCTGGGCGGCGGCAAGCAGCTCGTCGGTCCAGGACCAGTCGCTGCGGTAGTGGTGGGCGAGCAGCGCGAGCCGGATCTCCATCGGGTTGACTCCGGCGCGGCGCAGCT
>JAUNRO010000024.1:4498-15911 GCA_030544185.1 Propionibacteriaceae bacterium
CGAGCGGCTCGAGTGCGCGTCGGGCATCGGTGCCGTCGAGGCCGACCATCCCGGCGTGGACGAAGGCCCTGGCGAACGGCTCACCGGTTGCGACGTTGGCCTCGGCGGCGCTCATCTCGTGGTGCGGGAAGGCGAGATCGGAGCCGCCGCCCTGGACATCGAAGGTGGTGCCGAGGAAGTGCTCGGCGATCGCTGCGCACTCGATGTGCCACCCCGGGCGACCGCGGCCAAAGGGGCTGTCCCAGGCCGGCTCACCCTCGCGTTCGAGATGCCACACGAGGCAGTCGAGCGGATCGCGCTTGCCGGGGCGCTCCGGGTCGCCGCCGCGCTCACCGAAAAGCTCCAGCGCGGTCTCACGGTCGAGCCCTGACACCGAACCGAAGTCGGGATCGGAGTGCACCGCGAAATACCAGTCCCGGGGCTCGGTCGGCAGCTGATAGACCGCATCGGGACCGAACTTGCCGAGCAGGTCGATGACCAATGGGATCGACTCGACCGCGCCGATGTAGTCCCGTGGCGGGATCACGTTCAGCGCGGCCATGTCGGTCCGGAACAGCTCGGTCTGCTCCTCGCCGAGCTCCTGCCAGTCCACCCCCGTGGCGTTGGCGCGCTCGAACAGGGGGTCGTCGATGTCGGTGACGTTTTGCACATAGTGGACGTCGAGGCCCTGGTCACGCCACACCCGCTGGAGCAGGTCGAAGCTCACATAGGTGTTGGCATGGCCCATATGGGTCGCGTCATAGGGGGTGATGCCACAGACATAGAGCCGCGCCGTCCCGGACTCGGGATCGACCGCCATCAGCTCACCGCTCGCGGTGTCATGGACCCGCACCGGTTCGAAGCCGTTCTCGGGACGCGGGAGTGAGGGGACGTGAGGTGCCTGCCATGCCTGCATGGCGCGCAGCCTAGCGAGCGAAACTGACAAAACCCTCCGCCCGTTCCGCTGGGCGCGTGGTCACAGCGGCGGCCAGGGAATCGCCGGCCAGGTGCCGGGCGGGAGGGGAAAGGTGCCCTCGCTCAGAATCCGCAGACACCGCGCCTCGAACGCCTCCTGCTCCGCGACCGTGACAAGTTCGTCCAGCTCATCGCTGGCACCGAGCGCGGCGCTCACGAGCTCCCGCTCGGCCGCGGTCAGCTCCTGACCGGCCCAGCCCCACAGCACGGTGCGCAGCTTGTCCTGCACGTGCAGGCCCAGGCCGTGATCGACCGCCCAGATCCGCGCCGCATCGTCGACGAGGATGTGCGCACCCTTGCGGTCGGCGTTGTTGAGGACCGCGTCGAACAGCGCCATCCGCCGCAGCTGCGGGTCGTCACGGTGGATGACGGTGACCGCGCGCTCGTGGGCATCGAGCCCATCGACGATATCGAACCAGCCCGCCGGCGTCCGCCCCGAGCGCACCAGATCGACCACCGGCTCGGCATCGTCGTCGATCTCGATCCACACCTGCAACGACCCCGGCCCCATCGGGCCGTCGATCAGGACCGTGGCGGGGACGACATCGAACCCGGCGGCGGCGGAGATCCGGAATGCCGCGACCTCACGCTCGGCGAGCGTGCCGTCGGGGAAATCCCACAGCGGCCGCTCCCCGCGGACGGGCTTGTAGACGCACGACAGCACCCCCGTCGCCGAGGTCAGCTCCCCCAGGAACGTCGCGTTGGAGGCCTGGACCAGCCGGCCAGTGAGCTCGAGCTCGCCATCGGCGAAGATCGCGGGGTCGAGGGGGTCTGGCGCCCCGGCCGGATCAGAAGAGGGGCCGGCGATAGCCATTGGCACGCGGGCAGATGTGACCGTCGGGATCGATCGGCTGCTGGCAGAACGGGCACGGCGGTCGGCCGGCGGCGACCAGGGCCAGGGAACGGGCCACGAAGTCGCGGGCCGCCGTGGGCTCGATCCGCACGACGAGCACCTCGCCGGCGCGCTCGGCCTCCGCCCGTGCGAGCGCCTGGGCGGCCTCGGCCTCGTCGGCGGTCTCGTCCAGATCGACGTCGATCTCCTCCTCGGAGACCGAGAACATCTCGATCACGATCCGCGAGTCGCTGGGGTCCCAGGCGATCGTCATCGTGCCGACCTTGAACTCCTCGGTGATCGGCGCATCGAGCGGATCGTTGTCCACGGCCGCCTCGCGCTGCGGCGGCACGGGGACCAGTCCCCCACTCAGCCGCCCGATCTCCTCCAGCACCCGGTCGACGTGCTCGGCCAGCACGGAGACCTGCTGCTTCTCACAGGTCACGCTGGTCAGGCGGTTGCCCTCGCGCGCCTGCAGGAAGAAGGTCCGATCGCCCGGCTCCCCCACCGTGCCGGACACGAACCGGTCCGGGGCGTCGTAGCGGTGTTCGACAATGGCCATATCCCCAGCCTACGCGAGACCTGCGGACTGCTCCGGAGGCTGTGGTTCCGCGAATTCGGTGCCGGCTCCGGTGCCCCCACCGACCGCCGCGTCGTCGCCCGCGCCCGGGGGCGGAAGCAGTCCGGCGAGGTCACCCGACAGCGAGTTCATGGTCACCACATAGGGCCGCTGATCCGTATAACGGATCACCGAGACCGACGCCGGGTCCACCATGATCCGCTGGAAAGCGTCGAAGTGCATGCCCAGGGCATCGGCGAGGATCGCCTTGATCACATCGCCGTGCGACACCGCGACCCACGTGGCGGTTTCCCCGTGCTGCTCGGTGAGCACCCGGTCCCAGTCCCGGACCGCGGCGACCGACCGCGCAGACATGGCCGTCATCGACTCCCCGCCCGGAAAGACGGCGGCCGAGGGGTGGAGCTGGACGGTCTTCCACAGTGGTTCACCGGCAAGGTCCTTGAGCGTTCCGCCCGTCCAGTCGCCATAGTCGCACTCGGTCAGCCGATCATCCAGCACCACCGGGAGGTCCCGGCCGGTGAGCAGGATCTCGGCGGTCTGCCGGCAGCGCAGGATGGGCGAGACGACCGCCGACACCAGGGGCACCCCGGTCAGGCGTACGCCCGCGGCCTCGGCCTGCTCCCGGCCCCGATCGTCGAGCTCGACCCCCTCGGTGCGGCCGGCGAGCACGCCCGCGGTGTTGGCGGTCGAGCGGCCGTGGCGCACCAGGAACAACGTGGTCATGGGCGAAACCCTATGCGTTGGCGTCGTGGAACGGATTCGTCGGGGTGCTGGTCCAGCGGTCTAAAGTGTGCTGGGCGACCGATCCGGACGCCTATACCGATCACCACCGTGCGGGGGCGACTCCGCTCATTGCAAGGACGGCCGATGGACTGGTTCGACGCGATTGTCCTGGGCATCGTGCAGGGCCTCACCGAGTTTCTGCCGATCTCCTCCAGCGCCCACGTCTCGATCGTGGGTCAGCTCCTGGGTGGCGTGGACCCGGGCTCGGCGTTCACCGCGATCACCCAGCTCGGGACGGAGACCGCGGTCGTCCTCTATTTCGCCAAGGACATCGGCCGGATCATCAAGCACTGGTCGCTGGCGCTGGTGGGCAGGATCCCGCGCAACGATCCCGATGCCCGGATGGGCTGGCTGGTCATCGTCGGCTCGATCCCCATCGGCGTGCTGGGCCTGGTGTTCGAGGACGCCATCGACACCAACCTGCGCAACCTCTGGATCACCGTCGCGATGCTCGCCGGCTTCGGCCTGGTCATCGGCGTGGTCGATCACTTCGCGAGGAACGAGAAGACGCTCGACAAGCTCACCGTCAGGGACGGCATCAGCTATGGCTTTTGTCAAGCGCTCGCCCTGATCCCCGGCGTCTCCCGCTCCGGTGGCACGATCGCGGGCGGCCTGGCCATGGGCTACAAGAGGGAGGCGGCCGCGCGCTATGCGTTCCTGCTGGCGATCCCCGCGGTCTATCTGTCGGGGCTCTATAAGCTGAAGGACATCCCCGGCGACGCCGCCGCGGCCTGGGGCCCGACGATCGTCGCAACCGTCCTGGCCTTCGCCGTCGGCCTGGCCGTGATCCACTGGCTGCTGCGCTATATCAGCACCCACAGCTTCAAGCCGTTCGTGATCTATCGGCTCGTGCTTGCCGCCGCCGTTGCGGTGATGCTGCTCACCGGCGTGCTGGATCCGCTGCCGCAGGCCTGAGTCAGCCGGCGCGGTGTGCTTCGGCGAGCGTCTCGAGGGCGGCCAGCTTCTCCTCCAGCACCCGCCCGACGGGCGTGACGGCGCAGGTGGTCAGCCCCGATTCCGCCAGGGCGGTCAGCCGATCGGTGAGGCGGGCGCGGTCGCCGAGCAGTGACGTGTCGTCGATGAACTCAGCCGGGACCTTGGCCATGGCCTCGCGCGGGTGACCGGTGAGATAGAGGTCCTGGATCTCCGCCGCCTCTGCGGCGTACCCCATGCGGACCGCCAGGTTGTTGTAGAAGTTGTTCTGCCGGCTGCCCATGCCGCCGACATAGAGCGCGGCATAGGGTCGGACCGGGTCGGCGCACGCCGCCACGTCATCTCCCACGACCAACGGGAACGACGCCTGCACGTCGAAGCCGGTCATGTCCTTGGCGACCTTGGCCCGGCCCGCCGCGATCGCATCGAGCTGCGCTCGCGCGAAATGTGGCGCATAGAACAGACCCAGCCAGCCGTCGGCGATCTCGCCGGTCAGCTCGAGGTTCTTCGGCCCGGTGCCGGCCAGATAAACCGGGACGGGGGCGACGGGCCGGATCATCAGCTTCAGGCCCTTGCCCTCGCTCCCGGGCAACGGCAGCTGGAAGTGATCCCCCGCGTACTCCACGGTTTCCCGCGCCAGCGCCTTCCGCACGATGGCGACATAGTCGCGGGTGCGGCCCAGGGGCTTGGCGAACGGTATGCCGTGCCAGCCCTCGGAAACCTGCGGTCCGGACACACCGAGCCCGAGGCGGAAGCGTCCGCCACTCAGGTTCTGCAGGCCGGCGGCGGTCATGGCGGTGTTCGCCGGCGTACGCCCGGGGATCTGCATCACGGCCGACCCGACGTGGATGGTCGTGGTCTGCGCGGCCAGCCAGCTGAGGAGGGTGACGACGTCCGCGCCATAGGCCTCCGCGGCCCAGACCGAGTCGAAGCCGAGCTGTTCCGCGTGCCGGGTGAGGCGAAGCTGGTCGGCGGAGGTTTCGCCGCCGACCATATAGCCGAGGTTCAGAGCCAGTCGCATGACTGACAGTGTCGCGTTAAGGTTCCGAGCATGCAGAGGCGGGTGGTGGGCAGGAGTGGTCTGGAGGTGTCGGAGTTCGGCCTCGGCACGATGACCTGGGGCCGCGACACCCCGCCCGAGCAGGCCCGGCAACTGCTGCGGACGTTCCACGAGGCCGACGGCACGCTGATCGACACCGCGGCCGCCTATGGCAACGGCGACGCCGAGCGCACGGTCGGGGCGCTGATGCGCACCGATGTCCCGCGCACCGACCTCGTGATCGCGACCAAGGCCGGGTTCGTGCTGCGAGACCGGCAGCGGGTGGTCGATACGTCCGCGCGAGCGCTCCTGCAGGACCTCGAGGAGTCTCTGCGCCGGCTCGGCACGGACTGGATCGACCTGTGGCAGATCCATGCCTGGGGCCCGGCCCCGCTGGAGGAATCCCTGGCGGCCATGGATGCCGCGGTGGCCGCGGGCAAGGTCCGCTATGTCGGGCTGTCGAACTTCATCGGCTGGCAGAGCGCCCAAGCCGCGACCTGGCAGCGCGCCTTCCCCGGGCGTACGCCTATCGCCGCCAACCAGGTGGAATATTCCCTGCTCGCGCGCCGGGCCGAGGTCGAGGTCCTCCCCGCGGCCCGGGCCCTCGGGATGGGCTTTTTCCCGTGGTCCCCGCTCGGCCGGGGCGTGCTCTCCGGGAAATATCGCCACGGGGTCCCCCGGGATTCGCGCGCAGCCGGGCACTTCGCCTGGTTCGTCGAGGCCTATCTGGAGGCCCGCTCCCGCGGCGTCGTCGAGGCCGTGGCCAAGGCGGCGGAGGGGCTGGAGCTGACGCCACTTCAGGTGTCGCTGGCGTGGGTCCGCGACGCACCCGGGGTGACCGCCCCACTCCTGGGTGCACGCAACCGGCTGCAGTTGGAGCAGTGCCTGCGAACCGTCGGCGTGGAGCTTCCCCAAGCCATCGTCGGCGCGCTGGACGATGTGTCCGGCGGCCCCGCCGCAGGCCGTGAGCGCGGTCCCGACACGAGTCCTTGATATCCATTGTTGTTGTGTCCGAGAGAGGACTTGAACCTCCACGCCCCTTGAGGGGCACTAGCACCTCAAGCTAGCGCGTCTACCAATTCCGCCACCCGGACCGGGCTGCCGGTGTCCCGGCACAGCGCTGAACTATAGCAACCCGAGTCCCTGCGCGCGAACTGAAGGCCGGGAACCGCCCGAGAGTCGGGTCGGGTGCCTATGATCGTCCTCACATCGGCCCGACCCGAGGAGCGTCGTGACGCACATGGAACCGGTTCGCCCTGGTGTGGAATACGAATACGAGAAGGTTCGGATCCCCCACACCTGGTCCCGCAATGCGGTGCGGCGCCTGTTGACCGATCGTGCGGAATACGGCGGTTGGGAGCTGATGCGGCTGCGCCGCTATCGCGATGGCACGCGCGATGTATGGGTGCGCCGCAAGATCATCCGGGTGCGGGCGACGCTTTAGAACGACAGGTGGGCGAAGAACGGGAGCAGCGCGACCATCAGCCCCGTGCTCATCCAGAACATGCCGAAGTTCATCGCGAAGTCCGCCGCCGCGGCCAGGCGGGGGTTGCCGGCGGCATAGTGCCCGTGACCGGCCGCCTCGTGGCCGAGGTGGTCCTGGATCGGCGCGCTCGGGGCGATGACGTTCTTGAGGTTCCAGATCGCGGCGAGCAGCAGATAGGTCATGAAGGGTACGCCGATGGTGGCGACCAGCATCGTCTGCTCCCCCGCGCCCGCCGCCTGCAGGGGCGCGGGATCGGCCATGCTCAGGTGCGGCTCCATCGCGGCCATGTCCCCGTGCCCATGGCCGCCGGCAGTGGCGGGATCACCCCCGCCGTGAGCACCCGGGCCGTGCCTGACCATCATCGCCGCCAGGTGCCACGTCATTGCACCGAACATCGCGCCGTGCCCCACCGCGTGCCAGCCGTGGCGCCGGAGCCCACCCCCAGCGGCAATCCCGCGTACTCCCAGGCCGACGAACCACAGCGCAAAGATCCCGAAGAAGCCGACCAGCGCGGGCAGCGGGATCGCCGCGGAGAACGGCTGCCACAGCGTGCGCGGCACCATCAGCAGCATCACGATCGACATCGCGAGGTGGGCGAGATTCGACACCAGCGTGGGCCCGGTCTGGCGGCGCGCGAGCTGATAGAGCGACCAGATCGTCGAGAACGCGAACAGGATCAGCAGCGCGGCGAACTTCACCGGCATGTCGGTCAGGGTGAACATGGGCCTCCTTCGAGCACGGGCAGTCGACCCAGAAGTCGTCTGCAGCGCCCCAGAAGTTCCCGGACGTGACGCACTTCACAACTAACCGGCGCTCCGGCGGGAACGTCAGGAGCCCCCGGGACCGGTCATCTCAGCCGGGACCACCCACCGGTCGAAGTCCTCACCGCTGACCTCCCCGGAGGCGACGGCCGCCTCGCGCAGCGTGGTGCCCTCGGCGTGGGCCTGCTTCGCGATCCGGGCCGCCGCGTCATAGCCGATGTGCCGGTTGAGCGCGGTGACCACCATGAGGTTGCGCTCGAGGTTCTCGGCGATGCGGTCGCGGTCTGGCTCGATCCCGACGGCACAGTGATCGGTGAACGCGACGCAGGAGTCCGCCAGCAGCCGGATCGACTCCAGGACCGCATGGGCCATCACGGGCTTGAACACGTTGAGCTGGAAGTTGCCCTGGGAGCCGGCGAAGGCGACGGTCGCGTCGTTGCCGAAGACCCGGACCGCGACCATCGTGAGCGCCTCGGACTGGGTGGGGTTCACCTTGCCGGGCATGATCGAGCTGCCCGGCTCGTTGGCCGGGATGGTGATCTCGCCGATGCCGTTGCGGGGCCCGGACGCCAGCCAGCGGACGTCGTTGGCGAGCTTCATCGCCGCGCCGGCCACGGTCCGCAGCGCCGCCGAGACCCCGACCAGGCCGTCGTGCGCTGAGAGGGCTGCGAACAGGTTGGGGGCCTGCTCGAAACTGAGGCCCGTCTCCGCGCTGATCTTCGCCGCGGCCAGCCGGCCGAAATCCGGGTGTGCGTTGAGCCCCGTGCCCACCGCGGTCCCGCCGATCGCGAGCTGACGGACGCCCGCCTCAGCCGCGCGTACCATCGCCAGCGCCTGATCCAGCTGGGCGACCCACGCCCCGATCTCCTGGCCCAGGGTGATCGGCGTCGCGTCCTGGAGGTGGGTGCGCCCGACCTTCACCACCTCGGCGAACTCGCTCGCTTTGACCTCGAGGACATCGCGCAGCCGGGTGAGCGCGGGATAGAGGCGTTCGGTGAGTTCGAGGGCCACTGCGATGTGCATCGCCGTGGGGAACGTGTCGTTGCTCGACTGGCCGCGGTTGACGTGATCGTTGGGGTGCACCGGCGCCTTGGTGCCGAGCTCGCCGCCGGCGAGTTCGATCGCGCGATTGGCGATCACCTCGTTGGCGTTCATGTTCGACTGCGTACCCGAACCCGTCTGGAACACGACCAGCGGGAAGTGGTCGTCGAGCTCGCCGGCGATCACCTCATCGGCCGCCTGGACGACCAGCTCCGCGACGTCGGCCGGGAGCTCACCGAGCTCGGCATTGGCCTGGGCGGCGGCCTTCTTGAGGACGCCGAGTGCGCGGATCATGGGTCGGCCCCACACGAACGTGTCCCGCCCGATGGGGAAATTGGTGATGCTGCGCTGGGTCTGGGCGCCCCAATAGCGGTCGACCGCCACGGGCACCTCCCCGAGGGAGTCGGTCTCGGTCCTGGTGATGGAATCGGTCATGATTCGACGGTACCCACCGGCCACGATCCCGCCGTTCGGCTCGTTGGGCCCCGCCGCCTATAGTTGAAAGCTGAAGCGTCGTGTGGGCGTGGTGACGGAGGTGGATCGTGGGGATGTTCGCCTCGCTCACCATCTCGAACTATCGGCGCTATTTCTTCGGCATCCTGACCTCCAACACCGGCAACTGGATGGGCCGCACGGCCTTGGCGTGGCTGGTGCTCATGGTGCTCACCGAGCAGGATGCGACGGCTCTGGGGGCGATCACGGCGTTCATGTTCCTCCCGTCGATGCTGCTGAGCCCAGTGGGCGGTGCGCTCGCGGATCGCTTCTCGAAGCGGGCGCTGATGATCACCACGCAGAGCGTGATGTCGGTCAACATCCTCGCGTTGGGACTGCTGGTCGTCACAGGCAACGTGGCGCTGTGGCATGTGGCGCTCTGCGCGCTGATCGACGGCACCGCTTTCGCGGTGGACTCGCCGGCCCGGCACGCGTTCGTGTCGGAGCTGGTGCCGAAGGAGCACCTGCCGAACGCGATCGGGCTCAACTCCACAAGCTTCAACACCGCGCGCCTGCTCGGACCGGGCATCGCGGGCGTACTCATCGTGCTCATCGGCACCGGCGGCGTCCTGCTGCTGAACGCCGCGGCATATGTGGGCGTGATCATCGCCCTGGCGTCGCTCGATCGGTCGGCGCTGAGCCGCACCGAGCGCAAGCCGGGCCAGGGCGGGATCATTGCGGGCCTGGGCTATATCCGCCGCCGCCCATACACGGTCTTGCTGCTGCTGATCGCCGCCGCCATGGGCCTGTTCGGGCTCAACTATCAGATGACCAACGTCATGATGGCGGGCATGGTGTTCGGCAAGGGCGCCGGTGAGTTCGGGCTGCTCGGCACGATCATGGCCATCGGTACGCTGTCGGCCGCGCTGCTCGCCGCACGCCGCAAACGTCCGCGGGTGCTGGTGATCATGATCGCGATGGGGATCTTCGTGCTGGCCACCTTGGCCAGTGCGATCGCGCCGACCTATTGGCTGTTCGCGCTGCTGCTGGTGCCGTGCGGGCTGGCGTCGATCACGGTGATGATCACCTGCAACTCGCTGCTGCAGCTGACGACGGACGCGGCATTCCGCGGTCGGGTGATGTCGGTCTATATGTTGTTGTTCCTGGGCACCACGCCCCTGGCCGCGCCAGCGATCGGTTGGATCGGTGACACCCTCGGGCCGCGGTGGGCGCTGGGCATCGGTGGCCTTGCGCTCGCGATCGTCTGGCTGGCCGCGGCGTTCTATCTCGCACGCGCCGAGGACATCACGGTGCGCCTCGACCTGAGCCGGCGACCGTGGCCGTTGGTGGTCCTGCGGGGTGAGCTCACCCAGGAGCAGGATCAGAAGTTCAGCTGACGGCCTTGTGCTCGCGCGCGCTCTCCAACTCGTGCTGCAGCGCCTCGCGGAGATCGCCATAACCGGCGAAGCCCACAGAGTGGCAGAACCGGATCACCGATGCCTCATCCGTATCGCACAGATATGCCAACTCTGCGATGTTCAATGAGGCCACAGTGGCGCTCTCGGTGACCACTGTGCGGCCCACGCGCTGGGCGGACCTCGGCAGATAGGCCATGCGGGACATGATGTCGGATCGAATGCTCACGACGTTCACCCTTCAGGAGGTTCGCCCCGAACGATAAGCGCATGATGTGACGGTGCTATTACGCCTTCCAGCATGCGGCACGCACTCGAAAGTGATCTTCGCTACACCTTGCCATCGCTATTTACCGCTGGTCGTGCCGCGTTTGCACGTTCCAATTCGGCCGGGACGCGGAGTCCGATCGAGCGCAGTTCCAGATCCGCCAGGGCGACGATCACGGGCCAGCGGCCGTCGCGCCAATCGCCGACCGGGTCGGGGCTGACCCGGGCGAGCTCTCGCACGGGCTGGGTTGCGATGGCTCGCAGAGCGAACAGCTCCAGATCGGAGTCTGCGTCGATGAGCTTTTCGACCGCTGTCGATTGGCGGACGAAACGCAGCCGCCCGGGCAGCCACAGCGCGAGCACGAGGGCCACCGGCAGCACGAAGAGCAGCGAGCCGGACAGCCAGGCCAACTGCTCGAGGGTGCGCACCTGATCCTGGGCCGCGGTCACCAGGTCGTCGAGGGAGATCCCGGCCGAATCGAGGGGGCGTCGCAGCTCCCCGCCGGCGACCGGGACTCCGCCGGCGGCCTGAGCGGCGTCACCCAGATGATCGCGGACCCCGGCGGCCGCGGACGCGGTTCGCCGGGCCGGTTCGGCGACCGCCATGATCGACGCCCAGACCTGATAGGCGCCGACGCCCCAGCCCACGATCCACCCGACCACGAACACATCGCCGATGATCTGGCGGACCCTGCGCTCCGACGGCCGGGCATAGAGTGCCACGGCGTCAGCCCGGCGTCGGGGGCTGGGTCCGGGCCGACGCGAGCGCGTGGCGGAAGCCTGCGAGATAGTCCTCCCGCGTGCGCTCGGCGAGCTCGGCCCACTGCTCCTGCGGCAGGCTGAGGTCCTCCTCCCGCAGTGGGGTGCGCGTGGGATCCAGAGACGCCTGC
>JAUNRO010000025.1 GCA_030544185.1 Propionibacteriaceae bacterium
ATCGCCTCCACCCTGAGCCGCCGCACCGCCCACTGAGGTAGCGTCGCACCACATGCACCTGCTCCCGCCCTGGGTCATCTGGCAACGACGCCCCTTCCCCGACGCCAATCTGCTCCTGCTCCCCGGTCCAGCGCCGGCTCTTGTGGACAGCGGATTCGTGGGGCACGCCCGGGAGACGCTCGAGTGGTCAGCTGCCCACGCGGGCCGGATCTCGCTGGTCGTGAACACGCACTGGCACTCCGACCATGTGGGCGGCAACGGCCTGCTCCAGGAGGCCGGCGCCGCCGTGGCCGCCGCCACAGTGGAGGCCCAGGCCGTGAACCGCCGCGATCCGGGCTGCTGCGTTGCGGAATACCTCGACCAGCCCGTCGGCCCCTATACCGTGGACCAGCCGCTGGAGAACGGCCAGATCCTGCGACTGGGGGAGGCGGACTGGCAGGTGGTGAGCACGCCGGGCCACACCGCGGGACACCTGTGTCTCTGGCAACCGGAGGAGCGGCTGCTCGCCGTGGGCGATGCCATGTCGGAGACCGATGTCGGATGGGTCAATCTGGCGCTCGACGGCCCGCAGGCCGCGCGCACCGCGTTGGCTTCCCAGCAACGCCTGGCGGACCTCGCGCCGCGCGTGATCCTGCCGGCCCTCGGTCCGATCCCCACAGACACCGCTGCGACGCTGGCGCTCGCGGTCCGCCGGACGCAGCGCCTGGTGGACGATCCGCTCGGCGCGCTCTGGTATGGCGCGCGCAGGATCTTCGGCTTCGCCCTGATGATCCACGGTGGGATCGGCCACGACGAGGTCATGGGCTATCTGCTGGCCCGCAGCTGGCTCAACGACGCGGCAGGCCTGCTGGACCGGAGCCCTGAGGACTTCGCCGACGACCTGATCCGCTCGATGCTCGAGGCCGGCGCGGCGGTCAGCAAGGCGGGCCGGATCGACGCGGCGATCGACTATGCACCCGTCGACCCCGCTGCCCTTCCCACGACCTTCCCCCGGGGATGGGCCGACGCTGCGGCCTCCTAGCGGGTCCGCCCACCCGGCAGCCCGGCCGCCCAGGTGAAAGCGGGCGTGCCGTCCACGATCGCCCGGGCGCGGGCGGGCGCCAGGTCGATCTCGACGCGCATCGCGTGCCCGTCACCGCGGCACTCATAGACCAGGGTCGTGTTGGTCTTCGCCACCACGTGGACGGCAGCGTGCACCAGCCAGGCATTGCGCCGGCGCATCCCGATGAGGTCGTGATAGATCCGGTGCAGCCACCGGCCGTTCGGTGCCAGATCCTCCGGCGTGGGCGGCAGCGGTGGCCGGACGGGTGCATCAGCCCATTGACCGTCGACCTTCTCCCCGCGGAAGCCCTGCTCGTCGCCGTAATACACGCTCGGCATCCCCGGCACGGTCATCAGCACGACCGCGGCCAGGACCGCGCCGTTGTCACCGACCTGGCTGGCGATGCGGTCGACATCGTGATTGCCGACGAACGTCTGCATCACCCGATCGCGGGAGAACTCGTCGTGGCGCTGAAGGCCCCAGGCGAGCTCCCAGAGGTTCCTGTCCTTGAGCGAGCTCCAGATCGCCTTCCACAGCTCATATTGGGTGATCGAATCGAGCGATCCCGCCAGGGCGATTTCGCCATAGTCGCCGTGGATGACCTCACCGATGAAGATCGCGTCGGGATAGCGCTCGCGGACGCGGCCGAGCACCTTGGCCCAGAACTCGGCCGGCACGGCGTACGCCACATCCAGCCGCCACCCGGCCGCGCCGCGTCCGAGCCAGTGCACCATGACCTCGACGACCAGGTCGGCGACCCGGGGATCGGCGTGGTCCAGCAGCGCCAGATCGCCGTGGCCCTCCCACGGCTCGGGTGCGCCGTTGCGAACGCGCACGAGCCCGCCACCGGCAGCCACGGACTCCTTCACCAGCGGGTGCAGGACGCCGAGATGGTTGAACACCCCGTCGAGGACGATCGCGAGCCCCCGCTGGTGACACTGCCCCACGAAGTGGTCCCAGTCGGCGTCGTCACCCAGCCGGGCGTCGAGACGGAAATGATCCACGGTGTCATAGCCGTGAGCGGTCGATTCGAAGACCGGCCCCAGAAGCAGACCGGAACAGCCGAGCTCGATGACATAGTCGAGCCAGGCCTCCAGCCGCCGGAGCCGATGACCGGCGTCCTCCCCGGGGAAGTCGAGGACGCGGCGCCCGTGGATCGGCGCCTCGACCGCCCCGAGCGGATAGACGTGCCACCAAATGGCGTGATCGAGCAGCGACACCGGGTCTCCCATCAATTTCTGACCAATAACGCTGCCGAGTCTATTTCTCCTGGATCTCGCGCAGGACGGAGTCGGATTCCCGGGCGTGCGCCCGCGGCCCGGACGTGATCCGCACGTCACAAATTCTGCCTGCCTCCTGCGCAAATTGGTGAAGGCATAAACTTGTTTGAGCGGCAGCGCCCAGCAAGTGACGCTGTCACACCGAAACGGACACCCGATGCCCTCAGCTTTAGTTCCGCCGCCGACCAGGGCGGACTTCGCCACGACGGACACGGATGAGGCCGAGGCCTTCCTCCGGGACCTTCGTGGCACCACCGTGCGGCTCGAGGGCCTGCGTCCAGGCCGCCCGCTGCGCCACCGGCTGGCCGGCATCGGCGCGGTGACGGTCAGCACGATCGACTATCCACCGAAGCTCGGCGTCAGCACCCACCCCCTCGGCGCCCCGGTCGTCGTCGAGGTGCTCTCCGGCCGGATGGACCGCGCCCACCGACCCGACGATCGCCGCTATGCCGTGGGCGATCTCACGATCTTCGGCCACCTCACCGAGGCCGCTGCCGGCGTCTTCCACGACGCCACGATCCGGTCCACGATGGTCCAACCCGCGATGTTCAGCCAGCTCATCACCGGCCCGACCCTCGCACCGATCCGGTTCACCGATCTCGATCCCATCTCCCCCACCGCAGCCGCGGCGTGGCGCCGCACGTGCGCCTATGTCCGCCGGTTGATGGAGGACGACGAGATCATCCGCCAGCCCCTCATCCTCGATGCCGCCACCCGCCTGCTCGCGGCGGCCATCTTGACGACGTTCCCCAACACGGCGGTGCTCGAGCCGACCGCGATCGACCGGCACGACGCGCATCCGGCCATGCTGCGCCGGGCGATGGCCTATATCGAGGCCAACGCCACGAGCCCCATCACCGTGACCGACATCGCCGAGGCGAGCTATGTCTCGGTGCGCGCGCTCCAGCTCGGGTTCCGGCGCCACCTCGAGACGACACCGATGGCCTATCTGCGACGCGTCCGGCTCGCCGGCGCCCACGAGGACCTGATCAGCGCCGATCCCTCGACGACCACCATCACCGAGATCGCGAACCGCTGGGGTTTCGTGGACCAGAGCCGGTTCAGTGCGGCCTATCGGCAGGCCTATGGGCGTACGCCCCGGGAGACCCTGCGCGGGAGTGGCCGCTCCGCCCACTAGCCCACCGGTGAGCCTTGGGGTCCTTCGGTGTTGATGAGGACCACGATCGCGTCCTCGGCCAACGCCAGGCCCGCCCGGCGGCCGGGCTCGGCGAGTGCCGCCCGCACCCCGGCGAGAGTCGCCGCGCCGCACGGACCGGAAGCGATCCCGGCTGCGGCCAGCTCGTCGATCGCGGCGAGCGCCGCCTCGTCGGTGACCGCGACCGCCGCATCGCAGCCGTCCCGCAGCACCGGCCAGGACGCCGCGGAGACCGTGCCGCAGTTGAGGCCGGCCATGACCGTGGCCGCGGTCGGCACGGTCGTCGAGCGGCCGGCGAGCAGGCTGGCCAGGACGCAGGCGGCGGTGTCGGGCTCCACGCTCAGGACGCTCGGGTGGGCGACCCCCGGCTGGCGATAGTGGCCGACGACCGCCTCGGCGAGCGAACCGACGCCGACCGGGACCGCGATCAGATCGGGCGTACGCCCCAACTCCTCGTCGATCTCCTGCAGCATCGTCCGATAGCCGGCCACGATCCAGGCAGGGACCTCGGCGTACCCCTCCCACGCCGTGTCCTGCACCAACGCCCGGCCCGGCTCCTTCGCGGCGAACTGGGCCGCGGCTTGGACCGCCTCGTCGTAATTTCCGTCGACCCGCACGACCTCGGCACCCTCGCTCCCGATCCGAGCGGCGGTCTCCGGCCGCATCACCCGCGGGACGAAGATCACCGCGCCGACCCCGAGCAGCTTCGCCTTGCGCGCCACCGCCCGGCCGTGATTCCCATCGGTGGCCGTGATGAGCGTCGCCCTCGGCTGGCGCTGGAGGACCTGATGGCACGCCCAGGAGGCGCCGAGGATCTTGAACGCGGGCAGGCCCAGGCGCTCGGACTCATCCTTCACCAGCACCTGACCGACACCGAGCTCGGCCGCCAGACCGGGCGCCGCGCGCAGCGGGGTCGGGCGGTAGCCCGGCAGCGACCGGTGGAAGTCCCGCGCGCCGTCCGGCATGGGGGCGGCGGTCCAGTCGCGGGCGGTGGGAGCGGAATACCAGGTCTGCATGGGCCCATCGTCGCAGGCATGCCGTCGGTCAGCCGATGGCCTTGCGCACGATCCCGACGCTCACGCCGGGAGGCCGGTGTCGAACCCGTCCAGCGACTTGGTGTTCTTCGTGCGTTGGTATTTCGCGATGCCGTCGGCGCCCTTGTTGTCCGCCCACTTGGCCATCAGGTCCCGCTGCCCCGCATAGTCGAACAACGGCACGCCGAACCCGCACGACGTCTGGCACTCATCGACATCGACGACGAACACCTGCCGCGCTCCCTCGAGGGGCGGGAATTGGGCGTACGCCGCCGGCCAGTCCGCGTCATCGGGCTGGATCATCCGTGCCCGACCATAGAGACGGAGGATCCACGGCTTGCCCTCGACCGCGCAGAACATGATCGTCATCCGCGGGTCCTGCAGGACGTGGGCGGCGGTCTCGTTGCCCGAGCCCGTGCCGTTCAGCCAGGCCACCTGGTTGGGGCCAAGGATCCGGAACGTGTCCAGACCTTTCGGGGAGACATTCACCCGCCCCGTCGGCGCCGCGGTCGCGACGAAGAACATGCGCTGGCGCTCGATGAACTCCACCAGCTGCGGTTCGATCGAGCTGTAGAGAGTGCCCACCCCTCCAGCTTGCCACGGTCAGACCCGCACCGACGCCGCATTGCGGTCGCCCGCGGCACACGGATCGGCCAACAGCGGACGGCAGGGACATCCATGCCGACATTGTCGGCGCCCCCTGGCCAGCGTGACCGGGACGAGCGGACTATTCGTAGCGCAGCGCGTCGATCGGGCTGAGCTTGGCCGCCTTGTTGGCCGGCAGCAGGCCGAACACGATCCCGATGAAGGAGGAGAACAGCACCGCGATGATCGTGACGGGAATCGACAAGATGAAGTCGTAGTCGAGGATCGTGGCCACCAGGAAGGTGAGGCCATAGGCGAACATGATGCCGATGATCCCGCCGAGGGACGTGAGGACCATGCTCTCGATCAGGAACTGTTGCAGGATCTGGCCGCGGGTGGCGCCGAGCGCTTTGCGGACGCCGATCTCGCGCGTCCGCTCCGCCACCGAGACCAGCATGATGTTCATGACCCCGATGCCACCGACGAGCAGCGAGATCGCCGCGATCCCGCCGATGATCGCGGTCATGATCCTGGTGACCGAGGAGATCTCCTCCTCGAGCTCGCGCATATCGGTCGGTTTGAACTGCCCCTCCTCGGGGTTCACCACCAACGTGTCGTTGAGATAGTCCGCAGCATTCTGTCCGGCCTCGGTCACGTGCTCGACGTCGGTGGCGACCACGGCGTACTGCGAATAGGCCGGCGCCCCCGGGAACACCGACTCCCACGCGGTCATCGGGATGAAGGAGGCCTGCATGGTGAAGCCGAGCGTCGACTGGTCCTCGACCACGCCGATGACCCGGACGGGCTGGCCGTTCATCTCGACGACGTTGCCGAGCGCTTGGTCGGGCGAATCGAAGAGCGTGGCCGCCGTATCCGTCCCGAGGACTATGACGTTCGCGGCACGCGTGACGTCATCCTCGGTGATCAGCCGCCCGGCGATGGGAGCGAGGTTGCTGATCTCGAAGATCTCGAGATCACCGGCGCGCGCATAGACCCCTTCGGCCTTCTTCGACCCGTTCGCGACCTCGGTCACGCTCATGCGTTGCTCGATGAAGCTCGCGACATAGGGCAGCTGGCGGATGCGCTCGACATCGACCGGCCGGATTGTCGGCGGTTCGGACACGGGCCCGCTGAAGTCCATCGCCGACGAGCCGGGCGGGCCGAACTCCATCGTCACCATGGCCTTGTTGCCGCCCGACAGGGAGTTCTTGAGCTGCTGCTCACCCATCTGGCCGATGGCCACGATGGTGATGATCGAGCCGACGCCGATGATGATGCCGAGCATCGTCAGGATCGAACGCATCTTGTGCGCCAGGATCGACGACAGTGCCATGCGCAGGCTCTCGAGGATGTTCATCGGATCCTCGCATCGGATTCGATGCGGCCATCGCGGATGCGCACGATCCGGTTGGCGCAGCGGGCGATCTCCTGCTCGTGGGTGATCATGATGATGGTCGCACCCTCGGCATTGAGGCTGCGGAACAACTGCATGATGTTCGCGCTGGTCGCGGTGTCCAGCGCGCCCGTGGGCTCGTCGGCCAGGATGAACCGCGGGTTCGTCGCGATGGCCCGCGCGATCGCCACTCGTTGCTTCTCACCGCCGGAGAGTTGGTTCGGCAGCGACCGGTATTTTGCCGACAGCCCCACCCGGTCCAGCGCCTGCTTCGCGATCTCCTGGCGCTCGGCGCGCCCTCGCCCCGCATAGATCAGCGGCAGCTCGACGTTCGCGAGCGCGGTCGAGCGCGCGAGCAGGAAGAAGTGCTGGAAGACGAAGCCGATCGATTCGTTGCGCAGGTGGGCGATGCGGCGTTCGCTGAGTTGATGGACAGGTTCGTCTTCAATGAAGTACGCCCCGGCGGTCGGCTTGTCGAGCGTGCCGATGATGTTCATCAGGGTCGACTTGCCCGAGCCGGACGGGCCCATGATCGAGACGAACTCACCCGGCCAGACCTGGAGGGAGACGTCCTTGAGGACGTGGAGCGCCAGCTCGCCGGAGCCGAAGACCTTGTTGATCCGGTCCAGGGCGAGGATGCCGCGGTTCATCGAACGACTTCCGTCCCCTCCGTGGTGGTGGGCTCGGGGTTCAGCAGGACCTCGGTGTCATCCTCCATCGGTGAGGTCACGGTGACCTCGCCCTCGGTCGGGTCACCAACCTCGACGGGGTGCCTGACCAGCCGGCCGTTCTCGACGATGAACACATAGCTGCCGCCCTCGCCGCGCTGGACCGCCTCGACGGGGAGCGTGAACGACTCGGGAGCACCGGCGGCGCTGACCTCAAGGAACAGGGTGTTGCCGGGGACCAGGTTCTCCTGGGTCTCCAGCTTGGCGACGAACTCATATTGCGCCTGGCCGGCGTTGTCGCCGCCCTGTCCGCCCGCGGCCTCCATCGGGAAGGTGCTGACATAGGTGATCGCGCCCCGCCACTTCTGACCCGGCAGGGCCTTGCTCGTGGCGATGAACGGCATGTCCTGCTTGATCTGGGCCCGCTGCAGTTCCGTCAGCGAGCCCCGCACCTCATAGGGGAGGCTGGACACCAGGCGGATCAATGGCTTGGTGGCCGCGCCCTGGGCGACGGCGTTCCGCTCGTCCTCGTTGACCATCTCGACGGTGCCGTCGAAGTTGGCGCGCACGGTCAGGGCGGCTACCTGGTCGTTCGCCTCCTCGATATCGAGTTCGGCCATCCGGATCTCGGTCCGCGCCGCCTCGACGGCCTCGCGGGCCTGATCACGCTGGGTCCTCAGCTCAGCTGCCGCCTCCGTGCCGGGGGCACGCTTGAGGTCCCGATTGATATTTGCGAGGGCTGTCTCCAGGGTCGGCAATTTCCGCTTGGCGGTCTCGAGCTGGATGCGGGTCTTCTCCTGCCCGATCGTCAGGCTGGGATTGGAATAGACGTAGAGTTCGTCGCCCTTGCGCACCTGGGCACCCTGGGCGACCTTGATCTCGCTGACCCGGCCCTTCGAGGCATCGACATAAAAATTCTCAGATTCGGCGGTATGCACCGACCCGGAGACCAGCTGGGCATCGGAGCCCCGCAGGCTGGCCACGGTCTGGATGGTCATCGGTCGCGCCTGGACACCCTGCTCGTATCCGCCCATCAGCATGGGCAACATGAGCGTGCCCACGACGAGCGCGACCGCAGCCGTCAGGACCAGCCCGATGATCCAACGCTTCTTCTTCATAGGGAAGGATCCTCTCAGGGAGGTCGGCCGGTGGCCATGGCGGTGTTCGCGAACAGGAAGTTGCGCAGCCACGGGGGCCGTCTTTAGAGACTATCCGCCGATGCGAGCCAGCCAAGTCCCAACGAACCCTGGATAACCACCCAGGACTAACCATTGACACGTGACTTTTTGGTCACCTATTGTTGAGGTCATGGACGACGACCTCGTGTTCAAGGCGCTGGCGGACCCAACCCGCCGGCTGCTGCTGGACGCGCTCTTCGAGCGGGACGGCCGCTCACTCGGAGAACTGGAAGCGGTGGTCGTCGCCCAGGGCATCGAGATGACCAGGTTCGGGGTTGCAAAACACCTGCGCATCCTCGAGTCCGCCGGGCTCGTCAACTCCCGCAAGCAGGGGCGGGAGAAGCTCCACCACCTCAACCCGGTCCCGATCCAGGCAATCCACGAACGCTGGATCGGACGGTTCCTCGACGACTCCCCCGAGGGTCGCCGCGCCACCGAGCGGGCCGTCATCTCCGCCGGCCTGCTCGACCTCAGGAGACGCCTCGAAGGCGAACCCCCCGAAAAATCCCCAAGCAGCCAGACTGATCCAGAAAGGCCACGGCCATGAGCAACGACAACGTCCAGATCTACAGCATCTATATCAAGGCCCCCGCCCAGCAGGTGTGGGATGCGATCACCACCTCCGAATACACGACCCGCTGGGGCTATGGCGGCGAGACCGAGATCGACCAGAAGGTCGGCGGGCGCTATCGCAACATTGCGACCGATGAGATGAAGCAAATGGGCATGGGCGAGGACGCCGTCCTCGGCGAGGTCCTCGAAATCGATCCGCCCAACCGCCTCGTGCTGTCCTGGCAGCCGACGTGGCACCCGGAGTCCCAGCCGACCCGGCTCACCTGGGAGCTCATCGAATATCCCAGCGGTCTCACGTTCGTGAAGCTGACCCACGACGTCAGTGCGGCGCCGGAATATGCCGCAGAGTTCGCCGGCGGCAACGATCCTGGCGCCGGTGGCGGCGGCTGGCCGTGGTGCCTCGCGGGCCTCAAGACGCTGCTGGAGACCGGCGAGCCGATGGACGAACCGGCCGCCTGACCCCGATCGATCCACGACTCCCGCCACAACCCCAGCGGGCCGCGTGACCAACCCCGGTCGCGCGGCCCGTCGGGTTTCACTCGGAGGCGATCAGGCCCGCGAGCAGTGCCCGCACCGCTCCCCCCAGCGCGTCCATCGCGGAATCCGGATCGGAGGCCGACGCGACCCACAGCGCCGCCTCGTTGAGCGCGCCGGACAGCAGGATCGCCGCAGCCTGGGGATCGCCTCGAAACTGCCCCGCCTTCTCCAGCTCTCGCAGTCCCACCTCCAGCCCGTGCCGCGAGTGCTGCGCGTCCAGGGCCCGCCAGGCCTCCCAGCCGACGACCGCCGGCCCGTCAACGAGCATGATCCGTTGCACCCCCGGATCGGTCGCCGCCCGCACGAACGCCAGGCATCCGGCCTCGATCCCGCCGCGCAGGCCACCGGCTCCGTCCGCGGCCCGCTCCACCGCCTCGGCGACCTCCGCCATCACGATCGCCAGCACGTCGGCGAACAGATCCTCCTTGACCCGATAGCGGTGATACACCGCTCCGCGCGTGACTCCGGCCGCCGCGGCGACCTCGACGAGCCGCACCCGGGCGTACCCCTCAGTGGCGAACGCCTCGCGCGCCGCAGCCAGGATCCGCCGCCCCGTCGCCTCCGCTTCCTCTCGGCTCGCTCGCGCCATGACGCCCCTTCCTTTACATGCACGGTGTATGTATCCTCGTCATACAAACACGGCGTATGTAAAGGAGCATAGCCATGACCCTCACCAGCCTCTATCCCGTGCTCATGACCGACGACGTCCCCGGCACTGCGGCATTCTTCACCGACTTGCTCGACTTCGACGTCACGTTCGCCGCGGACTGGTATGTCTCACTCACCCGCGACGGCTTCGAACTCGCGGTTCTCCAGGCCGGCCACCGCACGATCCCCGCTTCCTATCCGCGGGCGACCTCGACGGGGCTGCTCATCAACCTGGAGGTCGACGACGTGGACGCGGAACACGCGACACTGGTCACCGAACGCGGCCTGACGCCCCTGCTCGACCTCCGCACCGAGGCCTTCGGCCAGCGCCACTTCATCGTCACCGGCCCCGAGGGGGTGCTGATCGACGTGATCACGCCGATCCCGCCAGCGCCGGAGTATGCCGGGGCGTTCACGGCGTGAGGTTCCCCCGCGCGGGCCTCCTGCGTACCCTGAATTCATGGACGTCCCGCACCGGGTCCATCCGGCACTCCGGGGACTGGTGAACAGGCTGCAGGGCTATGACGTGCGCCTTGATCCGCAGGCGGTGCACCATGGCGTGCCGAGCCCGTCGGCGACGGTCATCATCAGCTTTGACGAACCGCTGGATGTCGGTTGGCACGGCGATCCGGCCAGCCGCGTCCGGCGCTGGCTGCTGGCCTCGGGGATGCACACCGCACCGGCGCTCATCCACACCCACGGGGTCCAGCACGGGATCCAGCTGGCGCTCACGCCGGCCGGGTGCCGCGCGCTGCTCGGGCTGCCCATCGGGGCGATCGCCCATGGGCTCACCGACCACACCGACCTCCCGCTCGGCATCCCCGGCGACCTTCACGCGCAGCTCGCGGCGGCCGCTTGGCCCACCCGGTTCCGGCTTCTGGAGGAGCACCTGCTTCGGCTCGCCGCGCACGAGCGCACCCGCGTGCCGGACGACCTGACGCAGGCCTGGCGCATAATCGCCACGGCCCACGGCCGCGTCGGCGTCGCCGAACTCGCGAGCACGATCGGCTGGTCGCGCCGCCATCTGGTAAACCGGTTCAGCGCGGAGTTCGGCGTGCCGCCGCGCGACCTGGGTCGGCTGCACCGGTTCGGGGCGGCGCAGGCGTACGCCCGGGCGGGCGCCCCGTGGGCCGACGTGGCAGCGCGCGCCGGCTATGCGGACCAGGCCCACCTCTCCCGCGAGTTCCGGGCCTTGGCCGGCCGGACGCCGACGCAGTGGCGCGCCGAAGCCTTCCCAATCGTTCAAGACCTCGAAGGCAGCTGAGCACGAGGCTGGGGCCATGACGAAACCCACTCTGTTCCACAGCCTGGCCTTCCGCGACGCGGACGCCGGGATCGCCTTCCTCACGTCGCTCGGATTCGAGGAGCGTCTGGTTGTCCGCAACGACACCGAACCCAGCGTGGTCGAGCACGCGCAATTTCATTGGGGCGACTGCGGAGCCATCATGTTCGGCTCCGCCCAACGCGCCGACGCCCCCGGCAGCGACTGGGAACGCCGCGTCGGCGTCGCCTCCTGCTATCTGGTCGTGGCGAGCGATGCGGAAGTCGACGAGGTCTATCAGCGCGCCGTGGCTGCGGGCGCGACATCGCTGCAGGAGCCGGCCGACCAGGACTACGGCGGTCGCAGCTGCGGGGTCGCCGACCCCGAGGGCAATCAGTGGTCGATCGGTTCCTATGCCGGGGAGTGAACGGGGAGGTGCTCGCGGAGCCACTCGACGGTCCGGCCCCAGGCCTGGGCCGATGCCTCCGGGTGGTGCAGCGGGCCGTCGCTGTTGTCGAACGCGTGGTCGGCGCCCGGATAGGTGCAGAACGTGGTGGCGGGTTGCTGGGTCAGCACGGACTCGATCCGCCGGACCAGGTCCGCGGCAATGTATTGGTCGGCCAACCCGAAGTGGTGCAGGCTCGGCGCGACCACCGTCGCCGTGTCCACGAGGCCCGCGAGCGCGGAGCCATAGAAGCTGACGAGTGCGTCGACGGACCGGCCGCCACCGTCGGCGCCCTCCAGGTGTGCCGCGACGGCGAAGCCGAGGCCACCGCCGAAGCAGAAGCCGATGACCCCGGTTCCACCGGTGACGGCGTCGTTCCCGCGCAGCTGTTCGACGGCGGCGGCCCCGTCGAGCACGGCCTGGCCCCAGTCCAGTTCGGTGACCTTGGTCATCGCCCGCTCGATGGTCTCCCATCCGAACGGCCCGACGTCCCCACTGCGCCAATAGATCTCAGGCGCGAGCACGACATAACCGAGATCCGCCAGATCCTGGGCGCGGCGCCGGATGTAGTCACTGACCCCGAAGATCTCCTGCAGCAGCACCAGCCCCGGCCCGGACCCGGATTCAGGCAGCCAGAGATGGGCCGGCAGCTGCCCCCCGTCAGCGGTGGGGACGCTCGTCATGGAGTTCGCCATGGCCCGACCCTATCGAGCGGGTTCCTCCACTGAGCTCGGGGATTCCCCCACCGCGGACGGAGGCTCATGGCTAAAGTGAGGCGCACTGGACCTAGTCGGAGGGGCATCACGCATGGCCGAGAACGACACCCTGGAAAGCCAGGAACGAGTTCCTGACGAGCTCGACCTGGGCTCGGTGTTCCCGACCCCGAACCGGGAGCAGTGGGAAGCCGAAGTATTGAAGGTGCTCAACCGGCGCCGCGCACCGGGCACAGAGCTCCCGATCGAGAAGGCGCTCTCGCGCCTGCGCGACACCACGATCGAGGGCATCACGATCGAACCGCTCTACACCAAGGACGACCGCTCGCTCGGTTTCCCGGGTGTCGCGCCCTTTGATCGCGGTGCGTCGATCCGCTCGGGCGAGATGGCCGCATGGGACGTCCGTCAGCTCCACGAGGACCCCGACGCCGCCATCACGCGCCAGGCGATCCTCAACGATCTCGAACGCGGCGCCACCTCGGTGTGGCTGCGCACCGGCAGCGACGCGATCAGCCCCGGCGACCTCGGCGGTGTCCTCGGCGACGTCCTGCTCGATCTCGCCGGTGTGGCGGTCTCCAGCCGCGACGACCAGGTCGCCGCCGCAGCGGCCCTGGCCAAGGTCTGGAAGGACCGCGGCATCGACCTCACCACCGCGACCGGCAACCTCGGCCTCGACGCGCTCGCGCTGGCGGCCACCACCGGCACCGCCCCCGACCTCGCGCCGCATCGCGAATGGGTCGCCGCGACCCTCGAGGGCCTGCCCGGGGTCCGCGCCCTGACCGTTGACGTGCTGCCTTATCACGACGCCGGCGCCTCCGACGCCGACGAACTCGGCCTCGCCATCGCGACCGGTGTCGCCTATCTGCGCGATCTGGAGGAGGCCGGCATCGCCCCGGCCGATGCGTACGCCCAGATCGAGTTCCGGGTCTCGGCCACCGCCGACCAGTTCCTGACGATCGCCCGCCTGCGCGCCCTGCGCCGGCTCTGGTCGCGGGTGGGCGAGGTCGTCGGGATCGCGGCCGACCAGCGCGGGGCCCGCCAGCACGCGGTGACCTCGTGGCGGATGATGTCGCGCGATGACGCCTATGTGAACGTCCTGCGGGCCACGCTTGCCTGCTTCTCCGCCTCCGTGGGTGGCGCCGAGGCGATCACGGTGCTCCCCTTCGACACCGTGCACGGGCTGCCCAACGACTTCTCCCGGCGGATCGCCCGCAACACCCAGGTGATCCTCGCCGAGGAATCGAATATCGCCCGGGTCAACGACCCCGCGGGTGGCTCCTTCTTCGTCGAGGCGCTCACCGATCAACTCGCCGAGGCCGGCTGGAAGTGGTTCCAGCAGATCGAGGCCGAGGGCGGCATGACCAAGGCCGTCAACACCGCGCTGATCACCGACCGTCTCGCGGCCAGCACCGCCGAGCGCGATCGCCGCCTCTCCGACCGTTCCGCGCCCCTCACCGGCGTGAGCATGTTCCCCCAGACCGTGGAGCCGGTGATCGAGCGTACGCCGAGACCGCCGGCACCCGAGTCCGCGCTCCCGCGGCGGCGTGATGCCGAGATCTTCGAAGGGCTGCGCGACCGGACCGAGGCGCTCGCCCAGACGAACGGCCGCCAGCCGGCGGTTCTGCTCGCCGCCCTCGGCAGCCGCCGCGATTTCGGCGCGCGGGAGACCTTCACGACCAGCCTGCTCGGCGTGGCCGGGATCGGCGCACCGCTGGTCGAGGGCACCGACCCCGATGTGTTCGCCACCGGCCTCAAGGAGGCCGGCACCAAGGTGGCGGTGTTGTGCTCCTCGGCGAAGATGTATGCCCAGCACGGCGCAGCGGTCGCCCAGGCCCTGCGTGACGCGGGGGCCCGGACGGTCCTGATCGCCGGCAACGCGAAGGAGCTCGGCGACGCCCCCGAGGGCACCGTCGACGGCGCCCTGTTCGCCGGAGTCGACACAATCCCCCTTCTCACGTCCATCCTCGACACCCTGGAGACGGCACGATGAGCATTCCCCGGTTCGACTCGATCGACCTCGGCGCCCGGGAGATCCCGGCCGACGCCGCTGCGGCGTACGCCAACCTCGCCGGCGACGCCGCCGACAGCATCTGGGACACTCCCGAACACATCCCGGTCGGCACGCTCTATGGCGATGACGACCTCGGGCAGCTGGACTTCCTGCACACGTTCCCGGGCGTGCCGCCGTTCCTGCGCGGGCCCTACGCGACGATGTATGTGAACCAGCCGTGGACCATCCGGCAATACGCCGGGTTCTCCACCGCCGAGGAATCCAACGCGTTTTATCGCCGCAACCTGGCCGCCGGCCAGAAGGGCCTGTCGGTCGCGTTCGACCTGGCGACCCACCGCGGCTATGACTCCGACCATCCGCGCGTCGAGGGCGATGTCGGCATGGCCGGTGTGGCGATCGACTCGATCCTGGACATGCGGCAGCTGTTCGACCGCATCCCACTGGATCAGATGTCGGTGTCGATGACGATGAACGGCGCGGTGCTGCCGATCCTCGCGCTCTATGTGGTGGCGGCCGAGGAGCAGGGCGTCACCCCGGACCAGCTGGCCGGAACGATTCAGAACGACATTCTGAAGGAGTTCATGGTCCGCAACACCTATATCTATCCGCCGGCGCCATCGATGCGGATCATCTCCGACATCATCGCGTTCACCTCGCGCAATATGCCGCGGTTCAACTCCATCTCGATCTCGGGCTATCACATCCAGGAGGCCGGGGCGACCCAGGACCTGGAGATGGCCTACACCCTGGCCGACGGTGTGGAATACATCCGCGCGGGCCGGATCGCGGGCCTCGAGGTCGACGCGTTCGCGCCACGGCTGTCGTTCTTCTGGGCGATCGGGATGAACTTCTTCATGGAGGTCGCCAAGCTGCGGGCCGCGCGGATGCTGTGGGCCAAGCTGGTCAACGACTTCGAGCCGAAGAACGCAAAGTCGCTGTCGCTGCGCACCCACTCCCAGACCTCGGGGTGGTCGCTGACCGCGCAGGACATCTACAACAACATCGCGCGCACCTGCATCGAGGCGATGGCGGCGACGCAGGGTCACACCCAGTCGCTGCACACGAACGCCCTCGACGAGGCGATCGCGCTGCCGACGGACTTCTCCGCGCGCATCGCGCGCAACACCCAGCTGTTCCTGCAGCAGGAGTCCGGCACCACGAAGGTGATCGATCCGTGGGGCGGCTCGGCCTACCTCGAGAAGCTCACCTATGACCTCGCCCGCCGCTCCTGGGCCCATATCCGGGAGGTCGAGGAGGCCGGTGGCATGGCCAAGGCCATCGAGGCGGGCATCCCCAAGATGCGCGTCGAGGAGGCCGCGGCCCGCACCCAGGCCCGCATCGACTCCGGCCGCCAGCCGGTGATCGGTGTCA
>JAUNRO010000026.1:0-13932 GCA_030544185.1 Propionibacteriaceae bacterium
TGGTATAGCGCCACTTCTGCAGGCTCAGCGGCACCGCGATGCCGTTCAGTGAGGTGGAGTGCACCGTGGTGGCGTGGATGTCACGATGGTGGTGGTGGACATTTGCGAACTCGATGGTGACCGAGGTGCCGCGGGGCAGCGTGGTGGTGCCCTCGTTGCGGATGTAGCCGTTGCCGCTGCCGAACAGGCCGAGGATGCCGCCGGTCTTCTTGATCCCGACTCCGGCATCGACACCGCCCTCGGAGGCATGGGCGGGGACGAAACCGGCACCGGCGATGAGAGCGGCGGACACTGCGGCGGCCGCGAACAGCTTCTTCATGATGGTCAACTCCTGGCGTAGGGATGCCGCCTGCAGGTGGCGGCCTTCCGAAGTTCTATCAAGAAAACTGAGAATTTGCTGACGGAACCTTCCACGTTTCTTGGAAAGTTGGACAGTTGAACCACTCCGCGACTAGGAGATATGCGGTGACCGGAGGCACAATGGGCGACTGTGACTCAGGATTTGCCCGTGCTTGACCGCGACTCCCCGATCGGCATCTTCGATTCCGGTTTCGGCGGTCTTACCGTGCTGCGCGCGATCGTCGACCAGCTGCCTGAGGAGGACATCGTCTATCTCGGCGACACCGCTCGAGCGCCCTACGGCGAGAAGACGATCGCCGAGGTCCGGGAGTATGCCTTGGAGTGTCTTGACCATCTCGTCGACCTCGGGGTGAAGGCGCTGGTCATTGCGTGCAATTCCGCTTCGTCCGCGGTCTTGCGCGATGCCCGCGAGCGCTATCGCGTCCCGGTCGTGGACGTCATCCTCCCGGCCGCCCGGCGCACGGTCGGTGCCACCCGCACCGGTCAGGTCGGTGTGATCTGCACCGAGGCCACGGCCACCTCGCGCTCCTATGACGACGCGTTCATCGCCGCACCCCAGATCCACCTGCGCACGCAGGCGTGCCCGCGCTTCGTCGACTTCGTCGAGGCCGGCATCACGGGCGGTCCGGAGCTGCTGGGCGTGGCCCGCGACTATCTCGCTCCACTGCAGGCGGCCGACATCGACACGCTCATCCTGGGCTGCACCCACTACCCCCTGCTCATCGGTGCGTTGTCCTACCTGCTCGGCGACGGCGTCACCCTGGTGTCGAGTGCGGACGAGTGCGCGAAGGCGACGTACGCCCGGTTGACCGCCCTGGACCTCCTGCACACCCCGCGCGCGGTGGCGGACGGACAGCAGCGCAGGCAGGGCAGGCGCCGGTTCCTCACCACGGGGAACCCCCAGCGGTTCGAGGGCATCGGTCGGCGCCTGATCGGTGATCTCGTGGTGGACGTGGAGCAGTTCGCGTGAGGTGGCCGAAGCCCCGCGGCGCCGTTGCGCGGAGCGCCCCATTACGGTGGGCGGCGTGGAACTGACCATCATCGGCTGCTCCGGTTCGGCTTCCGGGCCCACGTCCCCGGCCAGTTGCTATCTGCTGTGCCACGACGGCTTCGCGCTCGTCCTCGACCTGGGCCCGGGCGGGTTCGGTGGGCTGTGGCAGGCGATCGATCCGCGCACGGTGGACGCGATCGCGTTGAGCCATCTCCATCCTGACCACTGTCTCGACCTCACGGCCTTCAATGTCGCGGCCCTCTATTCGCCGACCGCGCCCTGGCCCAGGATCCCCGTCTATGGCCCGGCGCATACCCGGACGCGGATGGACGCCGCGAACGAGCCGGTGCCAGGCGACGTCGCGGACTGGGCCGTCGACTTCGTCGCGTGGCAGCCCGAGCAGACGATCGGGCCGTTCACCGTCACGCTCGTCGAGGCCCGGCACACGACCGAGGCGTGGTCGCTGCGGCTGGAGGCCGGCGGGCGTTCGGTGGTCTATTCCGGCGACACCGGGCCCAACCCGGGCCTGACCGAGCTCGCGCGGGACGCCGACCTGCTGCTGGCGGAGGCCTCGTTCCTGCATGCCGACGACCTGCCGGCCGACATCCACTTGTCAGGGCGGCAGGCGGCTGAGCACGCGACCGAGGCGGGCGTACGCACCCTCGTCCTCACCCATGTCCCACCCTGGCACGATCCCGAGGAGGTGTTCGCGGAGGCCCGTCCGCATTTCGCGGGCGAGCTCGTGCTGGCCCGGCCGGGGCTGAGGCTGGCACTAGACTCCCGAGCATGACACGAGGTGATGGCCGGGCTCTGGATCAGCTGCGAGACGTGCGGTTCACCCGCAACTGGCTCGATCACGCGGAGGGGTCGGTGCTCGTCGAGTTCGGGCTGACCCGGATCCTCGTGGCAGCATCGGTCACCGAGGGCGTGCCCCGGTGGCGGCGCGGTTCGGGGCTGGGCTGGGTGACGGCGGAATACGCGATGCTGCCCCGGTCGACCCATGACCGCACCGACCGCGAGTCCGTGCGGGGCAGGATCGGGGGGCGTACGCATGAGATCTCCCGCATGATCGGCCGCAGCCTGCGCGCGGTGATCGACTATCAGGCGCTGGGCGAGAACACCATCGTGCTCGACTGCGACGTGCTGCAGGCCGACGGTGGCACGCGCACGGCAGCGATCACCGGCGCCTATGTCGCGCTGAGCGATGCCGTGAGCTGGTTGCGCGAGCGCAAGCTGCTGGTCTCCGAGCCGCTCACGCAATCGGTGCAGGCGGTATCGGTCGGGATCGTCGGCGGCGTGCCGATGCTCGATCTGGCCTATGCCGAGGACTCCACGGCCGACACGGACATGAACGTCGTGATGTCGGGCGACGGGCGGTTCATCGAGGTCCAGGGGACCGCCGAGCAGCAGCCTTTCGAGCGCGGCGTCATGGACCAGTTGCTCGACCTCGCCGCCAAGGGCTGCGCCGAGCTGGCCGAGCTGCAGCAGGCCGCGCTCGCGCGCTGACCAACGGATTCGGGGAACCATGCAAGCACGTATCGATGCGCCTGCCCATCGGTCGGGATCCGGCCGCGTCGTGCTGGCCACCAACAACGCCAAGAAGCTGACCGAGCTCCGCCGGGTGCTGGTCACCGAGGGCATCGAGGTCCTCGGTCTGAGCGACGTCGCGCCCTATCCGGAGCCCGAGGAGACGGGCACGACGTTCGAGGACAACGCCGCCATCAAGGCCCGGGCCTGCGTGGCTGCGACGGGTGTGCCCGCGCTCGCGGACGACTCCGGCCTCACGGTGGAGGCGCTGGGCGGCATGCCGGGCGTACGCTCCGCGCGTTGGGCGGGGCCCGGGGTGACCGACGCTGACAATGTGGCGCTGGTCCTGCAGCAACTGGCCGACATCCCGGCGGCCCGGCGGCGGGCGGTGTTCGTCTGCGTGCTGGCGCTCGCGCTGCCGGATGGCCGCACCGAGTTCGTCCGCGGCGAGTTGGCCGGTCAGCTCACCGCGCTGCCGAAGGGCGAGAACGGGTTCGGCTATGATCCGATTTTCGTGCCCGACGGCCACGACCGGACGACGGCGGAGATGACCCCCGAGGAGAAGGACGCGATCAGCCACCGGGGTCGGGCGATCCGGGCCATGGTGCCGGTGCTGACCCACCTGCTCGGACGCTCCGGGGCCCACGACCACCCGCGCGCAGAAGGACCGTGATGAAGCAATACCTGGAGCTCCTCGACCACGTGCTGACCCGCGGTGTCACCAAGACCGACCGGACCGGCACGGGGACGCGCAGCGTGTTCGGACACCAGCTGCGCTTCGATCTGGCCGAGGGTTTCCCGCTGGTGACCACCAAGCGGGTGCACCTGCGTTCGGTCATCGGGGAACTGCTGTGGTTCCTGCGAGGGGACTCCAACATTGCCTGGCTGCACGAGCACAACGTGACGATCTGGGACGAGTGGGCCGATGCGAACGGTGAACTCGGTCCGGTCTATGGCGTCCAGTGGCGCTCGTGGCCGACCCCCGACGGCCGGCACATCGACCAGATCCGACAGGTCGTCGATGCGATCCGCACCAATCCCGATTCCCGGCGTCACATTGTCTCGGCCTGGAACGTCGGGGAGCTCGAGGCGATGGCCCTGCCGCCGTGCCACGCGCTGTTCCAGTTCTATGTGGCCGAGGGCAAGCTGTCCTGCCAGCTCTATCAGCGCTCGGCGGACCTGTTCCTGGGAGTGCCGTTCAACATCGCGTCGTACGCCCTGTTGACCCAGATGGTCGCGCAGGTCTGCGGGCTCGGGGTCGGTGACTTCGTGCACACGTTCGGTGACGTCCACATCTATGCCAACCACGTCGATCAGGTGCGCACCCAACTGGCGCGCGAACCACGGCCGCTGCCGCAGCTGGCGCTGAACCCGCAGGTGCGCGATATCGACGGGTTCGGATTCGGCGACATCGAGGTGCTGGCCTATGACCCGCACCCCGGCATCAAGGCCCCGATCGCCGTATGACCGAGCATCCCATCACCGCCATCGCCGCCGTGGCCGCCAACGGCGTGATCGGGTCGGACAACGTGATCCCGTGGCACCTCGACGGGGACTTCGCGCGGCTCAAGCGCCTCACGATGGGTGGGGTGCTGGTGATGGGCCGCAAGACCTTCGAGTCGATCGGGCGGCCGCTGCCCGGGCGGGAATCCTTTGTCGTCACGCGCAATCCGCAGTGGCAGGCGCCCGGCGTACGCACCTTCGGCAGCGTCGACGAAGCCCTCAATGCTGCGCTCGCGACCGGGAAGCCGGTCTGGGTCTTCGGCGGGGGAGAGATCTATCGCCAAGCCTGGGACCGCACGAGCGCGCTCGAGATCACCCACGTCGAGCAGTCGCCGCAGGGCGACGCGGTCTTCCCGGAGATCGACCCCGATCAGTGGCGGGCCGTCACCCGGGAAGACCGGCTCGGCTTCTTCTGGGTGCGCTATGAGCGCGAGAACAGCTGAGGCGCGTCAGGCGAGCCTGAGCACGAACTTCTGCTCGACGCGATCGGTGACAGGGTGGCGACGGGTCTCGTCGGTGCCCTGCCAGCCCATCGCCTCATAGACGAAGATCGCGCGGATGTTGTCGGCATAGACCCACAGCTCGCCGGTGTCGAAGCCGCTGTCGCGCATCGCACCAGGCACCGCGACCAGCATCCGACGGGCCCATCCCTCACCCCAGTGGCCGGGCGCCACACCCATATAGCGCATCTCGCCGACGGTGTCGTCCTCGGCCTCCCGCGCCGGCTGGATCGCCACGAAGACGAGCATCTCCTCGTTCTGCTGCAAGGTGAGCAGAAAGGAGCGCTCGGAGGCGTCCAGGGCTTCTTGGATCAGCGGAATGGCCGCTTCATAGTCCACAGAGCCCGCCGGATTTTCATCGCGCTTCGCTGTGGCGTCCGCCCAGATATGAGCGGCACTATCCGCCGCTGAGGCGTCACGTGTCTTGACGATCTCCACTTTTTTCCTCCTGCTGTGGGGGCGGCGTTCGGCGTGCCGAAGAAGGGAGTCGAACCCTCACGCGCACGCGCACAGGAACCTAAATCCTGCGTGTCTGCCAGTTCCACCACTTCGGCCTGAGCCCACTCTAGGGCGCGAAGCTGAGGTTACCCTTGCCATGGTCTGGCTGCGGACAGAGGATCAGATGCCCAGCTCGCGCCGGAGCCGCTCGACGTGCCCCGTCGCCTTGATGTTGTATTGCGCGATCGCGATCGTCCCCGCCCCCTCGTCATTGACATCGACGACGAACGTGGAGCGGATCACGCCCTCCACTTCCTTGCCATAGAGCTTCTTCATCCCGAACGCCGCATAGGCCTTCAGCACCGACCGGTCGGCATCCGACAGCAGCGGGAAGCTGACGTCGTGCTTGGCGACGAACTTCGCCAGCTTCTCCGGTGCGTCCGGCGAGATGCCGACCACCTCGACCCCGGCGTCGGTGAACTCGGCGTCCGCCGCGGTGAAATCCACCGCCTGTGTGGTGCAGCCTGGGGTCATCGCTGCGGGATAGAAATAGACGACGACTCGCTGGCCCGCGAAGTCGGACAGTGCCACGGTCGTCCCGTCGGCGCTGGGCAGGCTGAAGGCGGGTGCCGGGTCACCGGCGGTCAATCGGGTCATGGGCCGCACTCTAGCGAGCGCGCACCGGATGGCGGGCCGCTGGTCGTTGCGGACGCTCGCTGTATAGGCTGTCGAAGGTGCCGCCCGCCGGGGCGTACCCGAAAGCCACACGCAGAATCAGCGGACAGGAGTGTCATGGCCGATCAGTCGTCCCACCGGAGCCGGTCCCAGATCGAGGCAGATCTCGCGGCCACCCGAGCGAGGCTTTCAGGCGCCCTGGAGGACCTCATCGACCAGGTGCACCCCACCAAGGTCAAGCAGCGGGCCGTTGACGACGTCAAGACATTGGTCTCGGGTGAGATCAACAACGCCAAGTCGCAGTTCAAGACCGCGGCGGGGGATCTGCGCATCGATCGCGTTGCGATGATCGGCGGTTCGGTGCTGGGGGCAGTGGTCCTCCTGGTGGTGTTGCGGGGCATCGTCCGCCGCGGCAAGGTGAAGGGTGAGCTTGCCGCGTGAGCGACTCCGAGCCCATGGGTGACGCCCTGCCCATCCGGATGCTGCACGATCGCGTGCTCGTCTCCACCGAGGGCGAAACCGGGGAACGCCGCAGCGGGGGAGGGATTCTGATCCCGGCCACGGTCGCGATCGGCCGTCGGCTCACGTGGGGCACGGTGGTGGCGGCAGGCGGGAGCGTACGCGCGGTGAAGGTGGGCGACCGGGTCCTCTTCGACCCGCAGGAGCGGGCCGAGGTCGAGGTCCGGGGCAAGGATTATGTCCTGCTGCGTGAGCGTGAACTGCACGCCGTGGCGGCCGAGCGGCTGTCCGAGGGGCATACCGGGCTGTATCTCTGATCACCAATCTGTGATCATGGTTTTGTGATTCTGTCATCCCTGGGCCCTGGTGGACCGCGCCGATGAGCGCGTCCCGCCGGGAGTACGCGGTGTTGGTGGTCGTCCTGGGCTCGCTGTCCGCGCTGTCGCCCTTCGCCGTCGATGCCTATTTGCCGGCGCTGCCCGCCGTGGCCAGGGACCTGCGAGCCGCCGACGGCGCCGCCCAGGCGACCATCACGGGCGTCCTGCTCGGCATGGGCCTGGGTCAGCTCGTGCTCGGCCCGTTGTCCGATGCGATCGGGCGCCGGCGGCCCGCGCTGGCGGGGGTGGTGCTCCACGTCCTGACGTCGGTGGCGTGCATCTTCGCTGGGTCGATCTGGGCGCTCATCGCGCTGCGCTTCGTGCAGGGGCTGGCGGGCGCCGCGACGGCCGTGGTGGCGATGGCGGTCGTGCGCGACCGGTTCGCGGGGACCCAGGCGGCGGTGCTGTTCTCGAGGCTGCTCCTGGTGGTGCTGCTCGCACCCATCGTGTCCCCGATCGTCGGGGGCATGCTCCTGCAGTGGACGAGCTGGGAGGGGATCTTCGTCTTCCTCGCCGCGCTGGGTGTGGTGATCGCGGTGCTGGCATATCTCGGGCTGCCGGAGACCTTGCCGCCACATCGCCGCAGCGGCCGCGGCCTCGGCCAGGTGCTGGCGTCCTATCGGGTGCTGCTGCGGGACCGGGTGATGGTGGCCATGGTGTTCGTGGTTGGGTTCATGACCGGCGCCCTGTTCGTGTTCATCTCTGCCTCGCCGTTCGTCTATCAGGACGGCTATGGGTTGAGCGAGCTGGAGTACGCGCTGGCGTTCGCGGCGAACGCCTTGTGCTTCGGGGTCTCGAGCCAGCTGAATCCGCTGCTGCTGCGACGCTGGTCGCCGGTCCAGGTGCTGAAGGCGGTGCAGCTCATGTTCGCGATCGCCTGTATCTGGCTCGTGGTGAGCGTGGCGCTGTCGGGCAGCTTCTGGGCGTTCGTGGTGCCGTTCTCGGTGGCCTCCCTCGCCTTCGGCGCCACCAACCCCAACGCCCAGGCGATCGCGCTCCACCGCCATGGCGACCGCGCTGGAGCGGCGTCCGCGCTCGTCGGAGCGGGCCGGTTCGGCATCGCGGGCCTGGTGGCCCCGGTGGTCGGCCTGTTCGGCGAGATCTCCGCGCTCACGTCCGCTGTCGCCTTGCTGAGCCTGGCGGCACTGAGTCTGGCGGCCATGCAGATAGCTCGGCGCTAGGCGTTGCCAGGCGTTCGGTTAGACGCCTTCGGATTTGCGCTCCGGTGGGCCCTGGCGTAGTGTTTCTCCTCGCGCACCGCTAGCTCAACTGGCAGAGCAGCTGACTCTTAATCAGCGGGTTCAGGGTTCGAGTCCCTGGCGGTGTACCAAATGTGTGATGGCCTCGGCTTCCGCGCCGCGCGGAAGCCAGCCTCGGCCAGCGCGTCCGTCACCTCGTCCTGGCTCCCGGGCCGCACCACCCGGCCCACCTCCGTGCCGTCGCGCAGCAGCACCAGCGTCGGCCACAGCTTGATCCCGAACGACCGGCCGAGCGGCAGCCCCCTGCCGTCGGCGACCTTGATGCGCCGGAGCTCCGGGTGCGTCGCGAGCGCCTGGTCGATCGCCGGCGTCGCCGCCCGGCAGATCCCGCACCAGTTCGCGCCGAACTCGAGCACGGCCGCACCGGTGAGGGCGTCGATGGAATCGCGGGTGGGCTGATCTTCTCGATATCCGAGTCCCATCGCCCCAGCCTATGCTGGCGGCCATGACAGCCGATCCGGAGCTCATGATCGAGCGCGTGCTCGTGGCCGTGGAACGCGTCCCGGCCGGATGCGTGGTCAGTTATGGCGACCTCGCCGAGCTCGTCGGCACCAGTGCCCGCCGGGTCGGTGCGATCCTCAAGGACCACGGCGGCGCCGTGCCCTGGTGGCGGGTCGTCAATGCGTCCGGTGAGCTGCCGACGGCCCTGCTGCCCGCCGCCCGCGAGCGCTGGGCGGCCGAGGGGGTCGCCCTTGCCGAGTCCGGTCGCGGGTGCCGGATCGGTGCGCACCGTGCGGACCTGATGGCGCTGGGGGAGGCGTACGCCAAAGGGGAGCGGAGCTAGCCTTTATGCCCACACGCCCGTCACGGGCCGGGACAAGGGGAGCGTCATGACCATCACGCCCAGCAGGACCGCGGTCTTCGTGGTCCACCTGCAACGCGACATCGTCGGGGCCGACGGCGCGTTCGCCGGCTTCTTCCGCGCGCAGGTCGAGGAGCGCGAGGTGCTCGCCAAGGTCCGGCAGCTCACCGATGCGGCCCATGACGCGGGGGTGCTGGTCATCTGGGCCCGCGTGGCCTGGCAGCCGGACTATTCCGATCTGCACGCCAACTCGGCCCTGCTGCAGGCCGTGATCGGTGCACAGTGCCTGCAGGAGGGATCGGCAGGGGCGGAGCTGGTCGAGGACGCCGACGTCCGCGAGGGCGACGTCGTGCACACCCACCAGCGCATCGGTGGACTGACCCCCACCCTGGAGCGGCAGCTGCGGGCCCGGGACATCGACACCGTCCTCGTGTGCGGGGTCGCGACCAATGCCTCGGTCGAGGGCACGGCCCGGCAGTTCAGTGATGCCGGCTTCCGGACGCTGGTGGTCGACGAAGCCTGCTCGGCGGCCTCCCCGGAGGCGCATCAGGCGTCGATGGAGAGCCTCGCCCTGGTCGCCGGCGCGATCGGCCTGAGCGAAGCGGTCGGCGACCTCAGCGCCTGACGGCGCCGTCGGGGATCAGGGGCGTACCGCCGCCAACCGCGCCCGGCGCAGGGCGTCGTGCTCGGGCAGATCCAACGGCTCAAGCTCCCGGCCGAGCGCGAGCTCCAGCAGCCAGTCCGCGAGCGCGGGGTTGCGGGGGAGGACGGGGCCATGGGGATACATGCCGACGACCGTGCCCTGGAGCGCGCCCTCGGTGCCGTCGTTGGCGTTGCCGACGCCGATCTCGACCTGCGCGAACGGCTGGGCCTCGGCACCGAGCGTCGTGTAGCCCCCGTGATTCTCGAAGCCGGTGATCCACGCGTCGTCGCCGTGGCGCCCGATCCAGCGGTGCAACACCTCACCGACGGCTCGTTCGGGCCCGCGCGTGGTGGTCACGTCCAGCAGTCCGAGCCCCTCACGCGGCTCGTCGGCGTCGCCGACGCCGAAGCTGTGGCCGAGGATCTGATAGCCCGCGCACACGGCGAAGACAACCGCGCTGCGCTCGACGGCGCGGTGCAGCCCGCCATCGGCCTTGAGCGCGCGCACGGCCGCGGTCTGGGCACCATCCTCACCGCCGCCCAGCAGGAAGATGTCCCCGGTCTCGGGCAGCGGCTGCCCGGGCTCGACCCAGGTGACCGTGGTCTCGATGCCGCGCCATTCGGCGCGCTTCTGCAGGACCTTGGTGTTGCCCTGGTCGCCATAGATGCCGAGCAGGGACTGATAGACCTGCACGATCTCCAGACTCATGCGAGCCCTCCCATCTTGCGCAGCTTCTGGAACGGGGTATAGGTCGCGATCACATCGATCGGCTCCGCGTGGCCGGCGAGGGCCTTCGCCAGATCGCGCTCCACGCGGTGCTCGACCCCGGCATAGAGCAACCGCACGGCCAGGTCGTCGGCCCGCGGACCCGAGGCGATCACCGTGCGCCCGGTGAGCTGCTCGAAGTCGACATCCCACAGCCAGGACACGTCCCGGCCGTCGGCGGCGATGGAGTCGATCGCCAGCACGAGAGTCTCGGTCGTGGCGATCGGCAGGGCTTCGGCCCAGCCCGCCGGGTTCTTGGCGAGCACCAGGCGGGCAGTGGTGTCACCGAAGTTCGTCGTGGCGAACCGGCCGGCCGGTGAGGTGACCGTGCGCATGCCGGGCAGCGCGGTCTCCGGGTCGACCCCGAGCACGGCGGCCGCGGCCAGGGCGCAGGCTGCGTTGGACACATTGAAAGACCCGGGCACCTGCAGCTTCGGCTCCCACACGGTCCCGTCCGGCCCGATGATCGTGTCCCCGAGCACCCGCCACGTCGTCGGCGGTTTGGCCAGATCGCATCCGGTGCACGCCCAATGGCCGAGGGTCTCCTCGGTGGGATCGGTTCGAGTGAGGGTGGCGCCGCACTCGGGGCACAGCACCGAATCGGCGTGCCACACGCTCTGCGTGTCGACCCAGACGACCTCCTTGGCCTGGCGAGCCGCCCACACGATCAGCGGTTCCTCGGCATTGCCGACCACCACCGGTCCGCTCGCCCCGGCGATCTCCAGCGCCGTGCGCCAGGCGGTGCCGAGGGCCTTGATCTCGTGGTGGCGGTCGAGCTGGTCGCGGCTGAAGTTCAGCAGGGCCAGCACCTCCGGGCGGCCCAGGCGGATCACGTCGGCGACGACCCGTTCATCGGTCTCGAGCACGGCGATATCGGCCCTGGGCGATTGGCTGAGCGCTGACGCGATCCCATAGTGAAGGTTCGCGCCGTCGGCATTGGTGACCAGCCGGCGGACATCCGGCCCCAGCCCGGCGCGCACCGCAGCCGCCAGCAGGTGGGTGGTGGTGGTCTTGCCGTTGGTGCCCGAGACGACCGCGATCCGCCGGCCCTGCAACAGTTTCGCCAGCGAGCCGGGATCGATGCGCTGCATGATCTGGCCGCGGATCGAGGCGCCGGAGCCGCGCCTGGCCAGCCGCGACGCGGTCGCAGCGAGCATCCCGGCGGCGATCGCGGCGTTCAGCCGCAGCCGGGAGAGATAGCTGCGTGGTGGTGGAGTGACGGCACGTCGGGTCAGTTCAGCAGACGGCATGGGCCCATTGTTGCGTACGCCGCAGGGGGCGCCCGTGCACGTGACGCCCGGCGAAACGGTGTGCTTCAGTCGTCCTCGGTGGCCGCCGGGACCGACAGCGGCATGGTGGTCGACGCCGCGGCGAGGGCAAGCAGATAGCCGGAGGCGGCGTCTTGGAACTCCTGGTCGGGGGACGACAGTTGGTCGAGCAGGATCCCGTCGACCATGGCGAGCAGCATGCGCGCCGCGATCAGTGGCTCCGGCACCTGGAGCACCGCGGCGACACGTTCCACGAACTCATGGCGGGCCGTGGCGATGATCTGCTGCAAGTGGGGCTTGTCCGACGAGTGCAGATAGAGCTCGAACCGGGCCCGGGTCATCTCCTTGTCGGCCAGGGACCTCGCCAGTGCCGCCCGCACATCGTTGTGCAGTGCGGCGATCGCGGCGGGATCGTTGCGCAGCAGCCCCAGGTGGGGCGGCTGGACGATGATGAGATCGAACTGGCTCGCCATCATGTGCCGCAACAGCTGTTCGATCAGCCCGTCGAGGGAGCCGAAGTGATATTTCGCGAGGCCCTGCGACACTTCGGCGCGTGCTTCCACCTTGCGGTGGGTGAGGCCCCGCATCCCTTCGGTCGCGACCTGGGTGACCGCGGCCTCCAGCAGTCGGAGGCGGGTTGTTTCCCGGCTATATGTCATGGCACTCCATCATCCATCCCCCCGTCTGGACTCCCTCACTATTCCATAAGCGTGCCGGATCACAGATCCCGGGCGACGACCTGGTCCATCAACCGCTCGGCGAGGGCGGTGATCGTGAGGAACGGATTCACCCCGACGAGGCCCGGAATGAGCGCGCCATCGGTGACATAGAGCCCGGGGTTGCCGTGCACGCGGCCATAGTTGTCGGTCACCTTGCCGAGCACCGCACCGCCGAGTGGGTGATAGGTGAAGTCGTCGGAGAAGGCCCGGCCGGTCCCGAACAGGTCATAGCGATAGAGCGTGAACATCCGGCGGTTGATCTGGTCGAGGGTCGCCTTGGCCATCGCGATCGCCGGGGCCGAGTCGGCACGGGTCCAGGCGAGGGTGAGCCGGCCGTCGCTCATCTCGAACTGGCTGCGCACGGGGCTGCCGGTGACCGCCAGATAGAGCTGGATGAACAGGTCGATCCCACCCACGGGCAGTGGTGCGATCTCGATGAATGCCGGGTTCTTGGAGTCCCAGTTGTCGATGCCGGCGACGGGGATCGTGGACTGGAAGCCGCCGGTCGGGCGGTGCAGCGGATTGGCCCGGCCGACCATGACATTGCCGTTCGGTCCCCAGAATTTGCCGAGATCCCCCGAGAGGTCGGTCAGCCCCCCGGCCGCGCGGGAGCGCAGCAGCAGCTCACTCGAACCGGTCGAGCCGGCGGCGAGGAACAGGCGCTGGCAGCGATAGGTGCGGTTCGCGACGAAGCGGCCGGTGACGTCCCGGACCCGTGCCTGCACCTCATAACCCGCACCGCGCCGGGTGATCGTCAGCGCCTCGGTCATGGTGTCGATCGACACCCGGCCCGTGGCCTCCGCCCACGCGAGATAGGTCTTCGTCACATCCCGCTTGCCGTGGTCGTTGCCATAGATGACCTGGCCGTCGAGCGCCGAGCGCCGGGCCTGCCCGGTGGCCTCCTGCTCCATATAGGCGAAGTCATAGACACCGGGCACATCCGCGATCCGCAAGCCCGCGGCGCGCGCATCGGCAGAACCGGTGCGGGTGAACTGATACCAGGGCGTGGAGTCGCGGAAGGCCGGGGAGATGCTGTTGACGCCCAGCCGGGATTCGGCGCGCGGGAGATAGGTGGTGAAGAACGCGTCGATGTCGAGCCCGGGCAGCTCGCGGGCGATGACATCCCGGCGGGGGCGGGGCGCCATGCCACCGTTGACCAGCGATCCGCCGCCGACACCGCGCCCGACATAGACGTTCATCGCCCCGAGGTTCACCCGATCGAGCACGCCGGGGCTGCGCAGGATCGGCAGGTTGATGTTGAGCCCGAGCATGGTGGACAGGGGCAGCGCGGTCCGGTTGCCGAACCACGTCGAGCGGTGGTCCGCCCCGAGCATCCTGGAGAAGATCCTGCCGTCCAGGCCGCGCCGGTTCCATCGCTTGCCCATCTCCAGCATGTGCACCGGACGGCCGGCGGTCGCCAGCCGGTACGCCGCGACCGCGCCCCCGTAGCCCGTGCCGATCACCAGATTCTCGACCTGGCTGGGCCCGGACGCCTCGGCGATGCGAGGTGTGGACAGGGCCACTGCCGCGCCGGCGGCGCCCGCCAGCAGGGCCCGGCGAGATGGACGAGGAACCGACAGGGGGTTGGACATGGCGCACTCCGACTCAGAGATAAGGTGAGAGCCCCCAATTTCTCATGATCTGCC
>JAUNRO010000026.1:13942-15699 GCA_030544185.1 Propionibacteriaceae bacterium
TCTCGTGACCCATCTCCGTGCGCTGGCGGCCCAGTGTCGGGTTCGCTCCGCTGACGCCCGGCGGCACCCGTAGACTCATCGACATGGACACTCCGCCGGCGATCACGATCGCTCTCGTCAACGACTATCAGGTGGTGGTCCAGGGCGTCGCGCGGATGCTGGAGGGTCACCCGCAATTGCGCGTGGTCGAGATGGACTCGCTCGCCGATCCGGTCGTGCCGGTGGACCTCGTCCTCTATGACGCGTTCGCTGCCCAACGTCGCGAGGCTGATCTGGCGCGGCTGTTGCAGGATCCCCGCTGCGGGCGTGTCGTCGTCTATTCGTGGCATATCGCGGCCGAGGAAGTGCGCGATGTCCTCGAGCTGGGGGTGCACGGCTATCTGTCGAAAGCGCTCGATGCCGACGAGTTCGCCGCTGCGCTCGTCCGGGCGTACGCCGGGGAGCACGTCGTCGAGCCCAAACCCGTCCCCGACGACTTCGAGGCCGGCGACTGGCCGGGCCGCAGCCAGGGCCTGACCCCGCGGGAGTCCGAGATCGTCGCGCTCATCACCCAGGGCGTGACCAACGACCACATCGCCCGCGCCTGCTTCCTCAGCATCAACTCCGTGAAGTCTTATATCCGCTCGGCCTATCGCAAGATGGGCGTCCAGCGCCGCAGCCAGGCCGTGCTGTGGGGCATCGAGCACGGGCTGCAACCCAGGCCGGCGCGCGAGCTGGGCACCAGCGCCGCCGGCCAATGAAAGGACCACCATGCGTGCCGTGACGTGGCAGGGCATCGAGAACATCAAGACCATCGAGGTGCCGGACCCGGTTCTCAGCGAGCCGACCGACGCGATCGTGCGGGTGACCTCGACCGCGATCTGCGGCTCGGACCTCCATCTCTATGGGGTCCTCGCGCCGTTCCTGCGGCCCGGGGACATCCTCGGCCACGAGTTCATGGGCGTGGTGGAGCAGGTTGGCCCGGCCGTTGCGCACCTGGCGCCCGGTGACCGTGTCGTGGTCCCGTTCACGATCTCCTGCGGGCGGTGTTGGATGTGTCAGCGGGGGCTCTTCGCCCAGTGCGAGACCACGCAGGTGACCGAGCAGGACAAGGGCGCGAGCCTGTTCGGCTATACCTCGCTCTATGGCTCGGTGCCCGGTGGACAGGCCGAGCTCGTGCGGGTCCCGCGGGCGGATTTCGGCCCGATCAAGCTCCCCGAGGGGGTCGATGACGAGCGATTCCTCTATCTCAGCGACATCCTGCCGACGGCGTGGCAGGGCGTGGATTATGCCGGGGTGGGCGAAGGGGACACCCTCGCCGTCCTCGGGCTCGGTCCGGTGGGCCAGCTCGCCGTCCGGGCCGCGAAGCAGCGTGGGGTGGAGCGGGTGATCGCCGTGGACCTCGTCGACGAGCGGCTCGAGCTCGCCCGGGAGTGGGGCGCGCAGGCGCTGGACCGGCGCGAGGTGAGCGATGTCGCCGAGGCCCTCAAGGACATGACGAACGGGCGCGGGCCCGACGCCGTGGTCGATGCCGTGGGCCTGGAGGCCCACGCCAACCCGATCGCCGAGAAGGTCATCGCCGGCGCCGCGCACCTGCCGAAGCCCGCGGGCCGCGCAGCCATTCGCCACGCGGCGATCGATCGGCTGGATGCCCTGCACACCGCGATCGACGCGGTCCGGCGCGGCGGCACCGTCTCGCTGTCCGGTGTCTATGGCGGCATGCTCGACCCGATGCCGATGATGACGATGTTCGACAAGGGCATCACGATGCGGATGGG
>JAUNRO010000027.1:0-11330 GCA_030544185.1 Propionibacteriaceae bacterium
GGGCCGGAGATCGACAGGACGCCGGGGATATCGCGCTCGGAGATCCAGTTGATCGTCATCGACGTGGACGACGGGGACTGCAGATAGGGCAGGACGCGGAAGCCGGACTCGGCGATCAGGCGCGTCTCGGCGGTGGCGGCCGGTGGCGCCACGGTGGTGGCGGCCAGCGGGAGCAGCGCGAGGCTGATCGTGGCGAGCGCGTGGGCGGTCTTCTTCGGCAACGGTTTCTCCGATTCGGGGTGGGTGGGCGAGCGGATTGCAGCAGCCAAGTGCGGGTGGGTGACAGGCGGCTGACGTCCAGGCGACGGGCGGGGGAATCTTTGACGCACTGGGAACCATTGATCTCGGGGGTTCCGCCGTGGTGGGTGGGGGCGGTCTGCGAGGATGAGCGCCATGACGACGACGCACATCGTGGCTTTGGGTGGCGGAGGATTCTCCATGTCGGCGAGCGGGGGAGTGACGCCCCTGGACCGCTACATCGTGGGGCTCAGTGACGCCAAGACTCCGCATGTCTGTTTCGTCCCGACCGCCTCGGCCGATGATCCGCGCTATATCAATCACTTTCTGACGGCGTACGCCCCGATGGGCGTCCGCACCAGTGTGCTGACCCTGTGGCAGAACGCCCGGGAGTCGATCAAGCGAGCGATGAACGAAGCCGATGTGCTGCTGGTCGGTGGCGGATCGACAGTCAACCTCGTGGCGCTCTGGCAGGCGCACGGGCTGTCCGACGCCATCCGGGGCTTGATCAAGGAACGCAATATCGTGTTGGCCGGCATCGCCGCGGGCGCTAACGTCTGGTTCGAGGCGTGCTCCACCGACTCCTTCGGGCCGGAGCTGCGACCCTGGTATGGCGGGATGGGCCTCATCACGGGCTCGTTCTGCTCGCACTTCGACGGCGAGGAGCGCCGGGCACCGGACTTTGCGAACTGGGTGGCCGAGGGCCGCCTGCCCGATGGGTACGGCGCGGATGACGGGGCCGCGCTGCACGTCATTCCCGACGGCAAGACCCGCTATGTGGCGGAGAATCGAAAGGCCAAAGTCCATCGGGTCTATGGCAGCTTCACCCCGACCACGTCCGGTGTGATCGTGGAGCCGTTGAAGACGCGCATGATCTGAGCGAGCGGTGCGGCCGGGATTGTCGTGGGCGTGGACTACAGTGGCCCGGCAACCGATCGATCGTGAGGGTCTGACATGTCAGCAGGCGAGGTCGCCGGCCTCATCGCCGCCGGGGCGTTGGTGGTGCTGGTGCTGCTGTGTGCCGTGCCGCTGCTCAAGCTCGGTGGTGTCCTGGAGGAGCTCCGCCGGCAGGTGCGCGACCTCGGCCAGGAGTCGGTGCCAATCCTGAGCGAACTGAAGGGGACGGTGAGCGCGACCAATGTGGAGCTCGAGAAGCTCGCGGTGGTGACCGAGGATGCCGCCCGGGTCAGTGGCCACGCCGCGACCGTCGCCCGCAACGCGGAGGACTTCTCGTCACTGTTCACCGAGACCGTGGGCGGGCCGCTGGTGAAGCTCTCGGCCCTGGGCTTCGGGGTGCGCAAGGCGATCGGTCCCGGACCGAAGCGGAGGCGGGCCGGATGAAGACTGCGGTGGTGTTCGGTCTCGGTCTCGTGACGGGCGGCTACCTGGCGCTGAAGGGCCGGGAGAAGGCGCGTGAGATCGCCGAGCAGACGAGTCCCGCCCAGCTGGGGCGTACGCTCGGGAGAGCCATCGGCCAGCGCAAGGTCCAGGTCAGCGAGGACGTCGCGAACTTCTGGCACAACGTCGCCGACGGCGCGCGCCAGCGCGAGGACGAGCTGCGGACGCAGATGCTCATGCCGGCCGACCACCCGTCCACCCGCCCCTGACCCCGGGCCGGCGCGTCCAGGTCGGACTTTTGTCGCACGGGACCCATAGACTGGCCCGTCGGATGCGGTTGGGGAATATCCGGAGCCGCTCCACGTTGTCCTGATGGTGGCCCTGCCACGATCGAACCCCGACGTCAGCCAAGGATCAGATCTATGAAGACAGCCGATATCCGGCGCCGTTTCCTCGACTTCTTCGCCGCGCGCGGCCACCAGGTCGTGCCGTCGGCGCCGCTGCTCTATCAGGATCCGACCCTGCTGTTCGTCAACGCCGGCATGGTGCCGTTCAAGCCCTACTTCACCGGTCAGGAGACCCCGCCCTTCGATCGCGCGGCGAGCGTGCAGAAGTGCGTGCGGACCCTGGACATCGAAGAGGTCGGCAAGACCACCCGGCACGGCACGTTCTTCCAGATGAACGGCAACTTCTCCTTCGGTGACTATTTCAAGGCCGGCGCGATCGAATATGCGTGGGAGCTGGTCACCAACGAGCAGCACAACGGCGGCCTCGGCTTCGCGCCCGAGCGGGTCTGGGTCACCGTGCTCGGCCCCGGCCACCACCCCAACTTCCCCGATGGCGACATCGAGGCCATCAAGCTGTGGCAGCAGGTCGGCGTCCCCGCCGAGCGCATCCAGCAGCGCAACCTCAAGGACAACTACTGGAACATGGGCATCGCCGGCCCCGGCGGGCCGTGCTCGGAGATCTATATCGACCGCGGCCCGGAATATGGTCCCGACGGGGGCCCGGTGGTGGACGAGGACCGGTTCCTGGAGATCTGGAACCTCGTGTTCATGCAGAACGAGCTGTCCGCCGTGCGCGCCAAGGACGATTTCGACATCTCCGGCGACCTGCCCGCCAAGAACATCGACACCGGCATGGGCCTGGAGCGGGTGGCCTATCTGCTGCAGGGCGTCGACAACATGTATGAGATCGACGAGGTCTATCCCGTCATCGACCGCGCGGCTGAGCTCGCCGGCAAGCGCTATGGTGCCGGCGGGGAGGACGACATCCGGATGCGGGTCGTCGCCGACCACGTCCGCTCCTCGCTGATGCTGATGACCGATGGTGTCACCCCGGGCAACGAGACCCGCGGCTATGTGCTGCGGCGCCTGCTGCGCCGCTCGGTGCGTGCGATGCGGCTCCTCGGCGTCGAGGACCGGGTGCTGCCCGAGCTGCTGCCGATCAGCCGCGATCTCATGGCCACTTCCTATCCGGAGGTCGCCGAGAACTGGCCGCGCGTCTCCGCCGCGGCGTACGCCGAAGAGGACGCGTTCCGCCGGACCCTCGCCGCGGGCACCCAGATCTTCGACGGTGCGGTCGCGGATGCGAAGTCCCACCACCAGACCGTGCTCTCCGGTGACCGCGCGTTCCAGCTGCACGACACCTATGGTTTCCCGATCGACCTGACTCTGGAGATGGCGGCCGAGCAGGGGCTGCAGGTCGACCGCGAGCAGTTCACCGCGCTGATGAGCGAGCAGAGGGAGCGTGCCCGCGCGGACGCCAAGGCCAAGAAGGGCAGCGCTCAGAGCACCGAGGCCTACAAGTCGCTGCGGGTGCACGGCGCGACCGGTTTCCGGGGCTATTACGACCTGACCGTCGACTCCAACGTCCTCGGCATTGTCCGCGACGGTGAGCTGGTGAACTCCGCCGAGCCCGGCGACATCGTCGAGGTCGTGCTGGCCGACACCCCGTTCTATGCCGAGTCCGGTGGTCAGGACGCCGACCGCGGCACGATCGATGCCGGTGAGACCCGCCTCGACGTGCTCGACGTGCAGCGCCCGATCGACGGGCTGATCGTGCACAAGGTCGAGGTGGGCAGCGGCCTGCTGGAGACCGGGGCGAACGTGCTCGCCAGCGTTGATCCGTTCCACCGGATGGGCGCCTGCCAGGCCCACTCCGCGACGCACATCGTGCACGCGGTCCTCCACGACGTCGTCGGCCCAACCGCGGTGCAGGCGGGTTCATACAACAAACCCGGCTATCTGCGGTTCGACTTCAACGCGAGCTCCGGGCTCAGCCCTGCCCAGCGCGAGGAGGTGGAGGGCCTCGCCAACGAGGCCATCCGCAACGACCTCCCGGTCACCTCCCGCGAGCTGCCGCTGAGCGAGGCCAAGGAACTCGGCGCGATGGCGATGTTCGGCGAGAAATACCCCGACATCGTGCGCATGGTCGAGATGGGTGGCCCGTGGTCCCGCGAGCTCTGTGGTGGCACGCATGTCCAGCACTCCTCCCAGATCGGGCTGCTGAACCTGCTCGGGGAGTCGTCGATCGGTTCGGGTGTGCGCCGCGTTGAGGCGCTGGTGTCGACCGACGCGTTCAAGCACATGGCTGCAGAGCGGAGCCTGGTGAGCAACCTCACCGGGATGCTCAAGGTCCGCCCCGATGCGCTGGTCGAGCGGATCGAGCGGATGATGGTCCAGCTCAAGGACGCCGAGAAGCAGATCGCGGCCTACAAGTCCGCGGAGGTCCTCGGCAACGCCCAGGCCCTGGCCGATGCGGCCAAGGACATGTGGGGCGTCGGCTTCATCGGCCGCCATGTCGAGGGCGTCACCGGGGGCGACCTGCGGACCCTCGCCCAGGAGGTGCGCGGGCGGCTCGGCAGCCGGGCGGCGGTCGTCGCGCTGATCGGCGGCACGCCGGACAAGCCGGCGCTGGTCGTCGCCACCACCGAGGGTGCCCGGCATCGGGGGCTGAAGGCGGGCGATCTGGTCCGGCTCGGCACCCAGCGGCTCGGTGGCAAGGGCGGCGGCACCGACGACCTGGCCCAGGGCGGTGGCACCGACGCGGCGGCGATCCCCGACGCGCTGCAGACGGTGGAATATGAGGTCGGCCGGATCGCCACCTCGTGAGCGAGAACGTGCCGGATGCGGCAGAGCCGCGGGGCTTCCGTCCCGGCGTACGCCTCGGGGTGGATTGGGGCGATGCCCGGATCGGGGTGGCGGCCTGCGACCCGCAGGGCACCCTGGCCTATCCGGTGGAGACCGTGCCGGGCGGCAAGCGGGCCGAGGCACGGCTGGCCGCGCTGGTGGCCGAGCACGAACCCATCGAGGTGATCGTCGGGCTGCCCCGCTCGCTGTCGGGTGGGGACGGGCCGTCGGCCAACAAGATCCGGCGGCGGGCGCGGTCGCTGGCGCTGCGGGTTGCGCCCGTTCAGGTACGCTTGCTCGACGAGAGACTGACCACGGTGTCTGCGGCGCGGGCCCTGTCCGACAGCGGGCGCAGGAGCCATCAGCAGCGGTCCGTGATCGACCAGGTCGCTGCGGTGACGATCCTGGATCACGCTCTCGACACCGAGCGGAGGACTGGTTCCCCGCCGGGTGAACCGCTGTTGACCAATAAGCGAGGGGTCCGAGGTTGAGCGAGCTGCTGGAGCCGGAGCAGAAGAACCGCCCGGATGACGAGCGCGACTGGAACGAGACGTTTCGGCACGCCAAGAGCATTTTCGCGGTGGTGCTGTCGCTGGTCGTGCTGATCGGTGGGGGCCTGTTCGCCTATAACAAGGTCGGTTCGGCCGTGGCCGGCATCTTCGTCGCCGAGGACTACGAGGGTCCGGGTGAGGAGGATGTCGAGGTCGCGATCCCCCAGGGATCGACCCTCGACGAGATCGGGTCGATCCTGCGGGACAACGACGTGATCGCCTCGACCGAGGCCTTCAGCCGCGCCGCGGCCGAGACCCCGAACGCCAACCAGTTGCAGGCGGGCACCTATTCGCTGAAGACGAAGATGCGGGCCCGGGATGCGATCCAGGCGATGCTGGATGCCGGGGTGAAGGGCGGCAAGCGGTTCCTCATCCGGGAGGGCCTGCGGCTGGATGCCCAGGTGGCGGAGCTGTCCAAACAGACCGAGATCCCCATCGAGGCGTTCGAGACCGCTCTGGAGAACCCCGAGGGTTATGGCCTGCCGGCGATGGCGAACGGCAATCCCGAGGGTTATCTGTTCCCGGACACCTATGAGATGGCCGGCAACGATCCGAATGCGGCGCTGACGATGATGACCGCGAACTTCGAGCGCAAGGCCAATGAGGTCCAGCTGGAGGCCCGGGCGAACGAGCTCGATCGCGAGCCGGCCGAGCTGGTCGTCGTCGCCTCGATCGTCGAGGCCGAGGTGCGCCGTCCAGAGGATCGGAGCAAGGTCGCGCGCGTGATCTACAACCGGCTCGAAGCCCGGCCTTCGATGAGGCTGCAGATGGACTCCACGGTCCATTATGCGGTGAACAGCACCCAGGGCAGCGGTGTGACGACCTCCGACGCCGACCGGGCGAACCCCTCGCCCTACAACACCTATGTGCACGAGGGCCTGCCCCCCGGCCCGATCGGGGCGCCCGGCAAGTCCGCTCTGGAGGCGGCCGCGAATCCCGAGGACGGGGACTGGCTCTATTTCGTGACCATCAACATGGACACCGGCGAGACGGTCTTCGCCGAGACCTTCAACGAGCATCAGCAAAACGTCCGGCGGTTCCAGGCCTGGTGCCAGGAGAATCCGGGCAAGTGCTGAGCGTTTTTCGCCCATGAGTGACGTTGCGCGGACCGTGGGCCCGCCCGCCCCGGAGCAGCGTCGGTGTGCGGTCCTGGGTTTCCCGATCGAGCACTCGCTCTCGCCGGCGCTGCACACGGCGGCCTATGCCGAGCTCGGCCTCACCGACTGGAGCTATCACCGCTATGCGGTCGACCGTGGCGGGTTGGCCGAGTTCGTGGACGCCTGCGACGGCAGCTGGCGCGGGTTCAGCATGACCATGCCGCTGAAGGACGAGGCGCTGGAGCTGGGTGAGGTGTCCCCGGCAGCGGCGCTGACGGGGGCGGCGAACACGCTGATCTTCGCCGGCGATCGGATCGTGGTCCACAACACCGACATCGAGGGATTCTGGCGCCCGCTCATTGCCCACTTCCGGGTGGCGTCGGCCGCTGACGTGCCGGTGGCCTCGGCGGTGATTCTCGGCGGCGGCGCGACCGCCCGGTCGGCGTTCGCCGCGCTCGTGAGCATGGGCGTAGGCGAGATCACGGTGTGTGCCCGGACCAGATCGAAGGTCGAGGCCTGGGCGCCGATGTTCGACACGACCGGCGTCGTCCCGCGCGTGGTGGACTTCGCGGAGGTGCCGGAGTCCGATCTGCTCATCGCCACCGCGACGAAGGGCGCGGCGGATCCGCTGGCGGAACGGATCGCGTCGAGCCAGCGGATCGTGTTCGATGCGATCTATGACCCCTGGCCGACCGAGCTCGGCCGGGCGGCCACGGCCGCGGGACGGATCGTGTTCTCCGGGTTGGACCTGCTCGTCGCCCAGGCGATCGCCCAGGTGGAGCTGATGACCGGCCGCACGGTCGCGCCCGAGGTCCTGATGACGGCCGGCCGCGCCGCCCTCGCCGCGCGCTGAGCACACTGGCCCCCGCACGTCTGCGGTCCGGGCAACCGGGCCCGGGCGGGTGCGTTTCTGCGAGAATGCCGCGGTGCGCCGGTGCTCGGCGCACGGGAGAGGAATCATGCTTCGCTGGCTCACCGCAGGGGAATCGCACGGTCCGGCCCTGGTCGCGACGATCGACGGGCTGCCGGCCCACATCAAGGTGACCTCCGACGACATCGCGGGCGCGCTGGCGCGGCGCCGGCTCGGCTATGGGCGCGGGGCGCGGATGAAGTTCGAGGCCGACCAGGTCACGATCCTCGGCGGCGTCCGGCACGGCGAGACGCTCGGCTCGCCGATCGCGATCCAGGTCGGGAACACCGAGTGGCCGAAGTGGGAGACCGTCATGGCGGCGGACCCGGTCGATCCCGAGGTGCTGGGCGCCCAGGCGCGGGCGGCGAAGCTCACCCGCCCCCGGCCCGGACACGCCGACCTGGTCGGGATGCAGAAATATGATTGGGACGAGGCCCGGCCGATTCTCGAGCGCGCCTCCGCCCGGGAGACCGCGGCCCGGGTCGCGCTCGGTCAGGTCGCTCGGAGCTTTTTGGAGCAGGCGTTCGGGATCACGGTGCTCTCGCACGTGGTCGAGCTCGGCCGCGCCGCGGCACCCGCCGGTCTGCTCCCGCGGATCGACGATCTCGAGCGGATCGACGAGTCCCCGGTGCGCTGCGCCGATGACACCGCGGCGCAGGCGATGATCGCCGAGATCGAGCAGTGCCACGCCGACGGCGACACCCTCGGTGGGGTCGTGGAGGTGCTCGCGTGGGGCTGCCCGCCGGGGCTCGGTGCCCACACGATGGGCGACCGCCGCCTCGACGCCCGACTCGCCGGGGCGCTCATGGGCATCCAGGCCATCAAGGGGGTCGAGGTCGGCGATGGTTTCGAGCTGGCCCGCTCCCGCGGCTCGGCCGCCCACGACGAGATCGTCCCCGGTGAGACCGGCATCGCCCGGGCTGGCCACCGCGCCGGGGGGACCGAGGGCGGCATGTCGACCGGTGAGGTGCTGCGGGTCCGCGCGGCCATGAAGCCGATCGCCACCGTCCCGCGGGCCCTGCGCACCCTCGACACCACCAACGGCGAGCCCGCGGTCGCCCACCACCAGCGCTCGGATGTGTGCGCGGTGCCGGCGGCCGGCGTGGTCGCCGAGGCCATGGTCGCGCTGGTCCTCGCGGAGGCGTGCCTGGAGAAGTTCGGTGGGGACTCGGTGGGGGAGACCCGGCGCAATTGCGAGGCCTATCTCGCCGATGTCGCCGCGCGCGGCCTGGACATCGCCCGATGACCCGCGGGCGAAGTGGCGACCCACAGACCCGTGCGGTCGCACTGATCGGTGCGCCCGGATCGGGCAAGTCGACGATCGGCCGGCAGCTTGCGAAGCGCCTGGGGCAGCCGTTCGTGGATGTCGACGCCGCGATCGAGAAGGACCAACAGACTTCGATCGCCGACATCTTCGTGACCCACGGGGAGCCGCACTTTCGCCAGCTGGAGGAGACCGCCACGCTGGCGAGCCTGGCCAGTGGCGGCGTGGTCGCCCTGGGCGGCGGGGCGATCATGAACGACGACATTCGCGCCGCGCTCGCCGGCCACGACGTGGTGTGGCTCGAGTGCTCGATCAGCACGGCGACCAAGCGGGTGGGGATGGACACCGCCCGGCCCCTGCTGCTGGGCAACGTGCGTGGTCAGCTGATCAAGCTGCTCAACGCGCGCACGCCCCTCTATCGGGCGGCGGCCACGATCACGGTGAACACTGACGACAAGCAGCCCGCCGCGGTGATCCGGGAGATCCTGGCCGCGCTCGGGCGGGGCGAGAGCGGGGAGGACGCATGAGCGAGCTCGAGGTCATCCGCGTTGCGGCCGAACGACCCTATGAGGTGCACACCAAGGTCGGTGCGCTCGCGCTGCTGCCGCAGCTGGTCGGCGAGGTGGACCGGGTCGCGCTGCTGCATGCCCCGGTGTTGCGGGGCAAGGCCCGGGAGCTGGCGGCCCGGCTGCCCGTCGAGGTCATCACCATCGAGCTGCCGGACGCCGAGGCCGCCAAGACCGCGGACGTCCTGATCGACTGCTGGGATCGCCTCGCCCAGGCCGGCTTCACCCGCTCGGACCTGCTGATCGCACTGGGTGGGGGCGCCACGACCGATCTCGGCGGGTTCGTCGCCGCCTCGTGGTTGCGCGGGATCCGGTTCATCACGGTGCCCTCCACCGTGCTCGGCATGGTCGATGCGGCCGTCGGTGGCAAGACGGGCATCAACATCCCTGCGGGCAAGAACCTCGTCGGCGCCTTCCACGAGCCGGTCGGGGTGCTGTGCGACCTCGCGCTGCTGCGCACTCTCCCTGACGCTGATCTGCGCGCCGGCATGGTCGAGGCCGTCAAGTGCGGCTTCATCGCCGACCCGGAGATTCTGGACCTGGTCGAGGAGGACCCCGCAGACGCGGTGCGGGTGGACTCGCTCCGGTTGGCCGAGATCGTCCGCCGGGGGATCGCGGTGAAGGCCCGCGTCGTGAGCGCCGATCTGCGCGAGTCGACCTCGGCCGGGACGAACGTCGGCCGCGAGATCCTCAACTATGGCCACACGCTCGCTCATGCGGTGGAGAAGCTCGAGGACTATCGGATGCGCCACGGCGAAGCGGTCGGGATCGGGATGGTCTATGTCGCCGAACTCGCCCGGCTGCTCGGGCGGATCGACGACGAGCTCGCCGATCGCCACCGCAGCGTCCTCACCGCGCTCGGGGTGCCCACGACCTATCGCGCCGACGCCTGGCCGGAGCTGCGCGAAGCCATGAGCCTGGACAAGAAGACCCGCGGCTCGACGCTGCGGTTCGTGATCCTCAACGGACTGGGCAGCGCGGAGATCTGCGCAGGCCCGGATGAGAACGTGCTCGCGGAGGCGTACGCCCGGCTGACGCACTGAGCGGATCGCGGGGTGTTTGGTCACGAGCTGGTCACGGTGTGTGCCGACGGGAACCCAGAGCGCAGCTCCGGATTCCTCCAGGTGACAGAATCGTTTGTTCAGACTTGGAGGACCACCATGAAGAAGCTCATCGCCACCGCGTTCGCCGCCGGGATCGTTGCCGCTGGCCTCACCGCCACCCAGGCGTACGCCGAGACCGGCACGTTCGATGCCACCTATGGCTGCAACTCCGCGACGTTCACCAACAGCTATGCCGAGACGGTTGGCGTCAACTATGGCACCGCCAGCTCCGGTGATGCCAAGAACGTCCAGGTGCCCGCGGGCAAGAGCGTCACGGTGACGTCGACGGTGAAGAACTTCGGCTATACCGCGACGCTGGTCGACGGGACGCAGGTCGGGATCCTCGAATGGCCCGGGGTGGATCTGACCGCGAAGTGCGCTGGGGACACCAAGACCAAGAAGACCACCGCACCGGCCAAGACCACCAAGCCGGCCACCAAGGCCAAGGACACCAAGGGCGGGCTGGCGAAGACCGGCGTGTGACCCATCACTTCCACGGGGCCGCTGCGGATTCCCGCAGCGGCCTCGTCGTTCGCCCGCGGCGTACCCGACAATGGAGCCATGGATGCGATCACTCTCCTGCAGGATCTCGCCCAGCGGCCCGTCGATGCCCTCGAGTGGTTTTGGGACCGTCTCGAGCCCGCGCAGCTGAACGCCCATCCGGGCGGGCACGACAACTCACCGGCCTGGGTGCTGTGGCATGCCGGGCGGGAGCTGGACGTGCAGCTGGCGCATTTGTCGGGTCGATCCCAGACCTGGACGGATCAGGGCTTCGCGGAACGGTTCGGTCTGGAGGTGGCCGACGACGATCTCGGCTATGGCCACACCCCGGAGCAGGCCCGGGCGATCGTTGTGCCCGAGACCGGCGAGGCGAAGCAGCTCCTGCGCGACTATCTCAGGGCGGTGACCGACGCGGCCACGGCTTATCTGGGGACGCTCACCGCCGAGGATCTTGATGAGGTCATCGACACCACATGGGATCCGCCGGTCACCCGCGGCGTACGCCTGGTGAGCCTCTTCGACGACGCGCTGCAGCACGTGGGGCAGGTCGGCTACATCGCCGGGATGAGGGACTAGAGCCCAGATCCCCTTTACGCGGGTGGGGGATCGGCCCCGTCTGGGCTTCGTGGCGC
>JAUNRO010000027.1:11430-15483 GCA_030544185.1 Propionibacteriaceae bacterium
GCAATTTCGTGCATGAAACAGGGGTGCATCTGCACTATCCATCTGCACCCCCCTCTGAGGCACGAAATTGCGGGCGAGGCCGCGGTGTTGCGCAATTTCGTGCATGAAACAGGGGTGCATCTGCACTATCCATCTGCACCCCCCTCAGATGCACGAAATTGCGAGCACCCCCCGGGTGGTCGGCACGAAATTGCGAGCAACCGGGGGCGGCCGCAAGGCCCTCAGCGCTGCGCGAGGTGCTCCCCGGTGAGGGACGGTCCACCGCCGCGGACGTGCTCGACGAGATCCTGGGGCGTCCCCGAGAAGACCACCCGGCCACCCTCGTGGCCTGCGCCGGGGCCGAGGTCGATGATCCAGTCCGCCCGGGCGATCACGTCGAGGTTGTGCTCGATCACGATCACGGTGTGCCCGGAGTCGACGACACGGTCGAGCAGCCCGATGAGGTTGTCGACATCGGCCATGTGCAGGCCACTGGTCGGCTCGTCGAGCACCAGGATCGGCTGGCTCTGATCCTGCATGGCGAGCTTCAGCCGCTGGCGCTCCCCACCGGAGAGCGAGTTGAGCCGCTGCCCCAGCCGCACATAGGACAGGCCCACATCGACCAGTCGCGTCAGCATCGCGCGGATCGGCTTCTCGGTGAAGAACGCGTGTGCTTCCTCCACGCTCATCGCCATGACGTCGGCGATCGACCTGTCCCGCAGCGTCAGCCCCAGCACCTCCGCGGTGAACTGGCGCCCCTCGCAGGTCTCGCAGGGGGTCTCGACCGTCGCCATGAACGACAGCTCGTGGATGATCACACCGAGGCCTTTGCAGTCGGGGCACGCACCCTGGGAGTTCGCGGAGAACAGCGCCGGCTTCGTCCCCGTCTCCTTGGCGAAGACCTTGCGGATGTGCTCGAGCATGCCCGTATATGTCGCGGGGTTCGACCGCCGCGATCCCTTGATCGCCGACTGGTCGACGAACGACACTCCGGCGCGCGGCAGGCAGCCGTGGATCAGCGACGACTTGCCCGAGCCGGCGACGCCGGTGACCGCGACCAGCACGCCGGTCGGCACGTCGACGTCCACGCCGGTCAGGTTGTTCTCGCGGGCGTTGCGGATCTCGATCCGCCCGGCGGGGGTACGCGGGGTCTGCTTCACCTGCTGTCGTCGCTCCAGGTGCCGTCCCGTGAGCGTGGCGGCGGAGGTGAGGCCTGCGAAGTCCCCGGCGTACACCACCTCACCGCCGTGATCGCCCGCGCCCGGACCGAGGTCGACCACGTGATCGGCGATCGCCATCACCTCGGGCTTGTGCTCGACGACCAGCACCGTGTTGCCCTTGTCCCGCAATTGCTGGAGCAGGCCGTTCATGAGCTGGACGTCGTGGGGGTGCAGGCCGATCGTCGGCTCGTCGAAGACATAGGTGACATCGGTCAGCGCGCTGCCGAGGTGGCGGACCATCTTCACGCGCTGGGCCTCGCCGCCCGAGAGCGTGGACGCCGGCCGGTCGAGGCTGAGGTAGCCCAGGCCGATGCCGATGAAGCCGGCGAGCTGGTCACGAAGTTTCGCGATCAGGGGGAGTCCGCCGACGGAGTCCTGCGCGCCGAGCCCGGCGAGGAACTGATCGAGCTGCTCGATCTCCATCCGCGTGCAGTCATGGATCGACTTCCCGCCGAGCCGGACGGCGTTGGCCTCGGCGTTGAGCCGCGAGCCGGCGCAGGCCGGGCACTTGGCGAACGATGCGATCCGCTCGACCGCCGCCCGCATCCCCGCCTTCATCGATTCGACATCCTTGCTGAGCGCCGACTTGGTGATGCGGGGCACCAGCCCCTCATAGGTCATGTTGATCCCGTTGAGCAGCACCTTCTGTTCCGCGCCGTTCAGCAGCAGCTCCCGCTCGGCGGGGGAATAGTCGGCCACCTTCTTGTCCGGGTCGAGGAGGCCCGACTCGGCAAAGAGCTTCCAGGACCAGGCCCCCGGGGCATATCCAGGGAAGTCGATCGCCCCCTCGTTCAGCGACTTCGTGCGGTCGACCAGCGCGTCGGCGTCGATTGCCGAGACCCGGCCCGCGCCGCTGCAGTCGGGACACATCCCCCGCGGATCATTGAACGAGAACCGGATCGGCGCGTGCAGGACGGGCTCGCCCAGGTGGGCGAAGATCGTGCGGAGCACCGCATAGGCATCGGTCGCGGTGCCGACCGTCGATCTCGTGTTGGCGCCCATCTGCTCCTGGCTCACGAGGATCGCCGGGGTCAGGTTGCGCAGTTCGTCGGCCTCCGGCTGGGGCTGGGCCGGCATGAAGTTCTGGACGAACACCTCATAGGTCTCATCGATCAGCCGCCGCGCCTCGGCCGCGATCGTGCCGAACACCAGCGACGACTTCCCGGACCCGGAGACCCCGGTGAACACCGTCAGGCGGCGCTTCGGGATGTCGACATCGACGGACTTCAGATTGTTCTCGCGGGCCCCGCGGACCTGGATCGATTCCACCCGGACAACGTAGAGCCTCCGGCCACGCCGCGCCATCATCAGGGCCGGACGTCCTGCATTGCCTTGGCCAGCGTGACATTGCGGGTGATCCAGACATCGTCGTCGGCGCTCAGCGCGCGCCGGTCGCGGCGGGCATCGAGGACGGTCCAGGAGATGTTGACCATCGCCCGCACGACCACCCAGTCCCGGGTCCGGCGCTCGTCCAGCCCGGCGCCGTCGACCAGGGCATAGAAGCGGTCGCGGATGGCCTCGCCCGGATTGCCGGTCCACTCGAGGGAGTCCCAGCGGTTCCACAGCGCCGGGACCGGCTCGATCGCGGGATCGCCGCGATAGCCCTTCGGGTCGATCGCCACCCACTCTCCGGTCCGCTCCCGCCACAGCACGTTGCCGTCGTGGAGGTCACCGTGGACAACATGGCTGGGTACGCCGGCGATCAGCTCCGAGCCGGCCCGCAGCGCCTGCTCCACGAACCGCGGGGGCGCCGGCACGTCGCGACCCAGCGCCGCCAGCTCGCTCAGCCAGCGCCGGGCCGCGTCGAACAGCGACGGCAGCTGGGGCGCTGCCGGGCGATGCAGCAGGCCATAGAGCCGCGCGAGCTCGGCGAGAGATTCCGCGCCGAAGCGCTCGGTGAGCGGCTCGCCCAACCATTCCAGCAGCAGTGCGCGGCGCCGCGGGTCCGCGCGCAGCAGCTCGACCGCGCCCCGGCCGCGCCACACCTGCAGGGTTGCGGACTCGCCGCGGTTGCTGTCATCGGCGAGCGACACCTTCAGCGCCCTGCGAATCCCGGAGGAATCCAGCACGGGTTGCACGAGCGAGACCGCACCCTCGATCACCTCCCCGTCGGGGGTGAGGTCCCATTCGGTGCGGAGATCCTGCAGAGTACGCCCGAGCCGGTCGGTCGGGGCCACGTCAGGCGTTCGTGATCCGCTCTTCGATCTGGCGGAGCCCGATCTCGATCTCGTTGGTGAGGTCGTTCAGCGGGTCCATCATGGCGCTGACCACGCTCGCGATGTCCGCATTGGAGTCCTCGGCTTCGGCGCGGAAGCGATAGACCGCCTTGACGCGCGCCGCGCGCATGATCTCGAAACACTCCTCCAACCCATAATCGCCGTCGAGGATGCTCTGGACATGGGCGGGAAGCTGGGGAGTCATGTACTTGACAGTAACCCACCCTGCTCAAGGCTGCAGCGTTCTCGCCCGGCGCGCGTCGTTCAGGTTGAGGCCAGAGTCGACGCAATCCCGCGCAACGTGCTCAGGCGGCCAAGCGGTCGGCGAGGGCGGAGCCGAGAACATCGAGCAGCAGGTCGATGTCGTCCTCGGTGGCCACGAGTGGGGGAGCGAAGCGCACGGTCTGGCCGTGGGCTTCCTTGGCGAGGACGCCACGGGCCAGCATCCGCTCGGTGACCTGCCGCCCCGTGGCGACGCGCTCGTCGATGTCGATGCCGGCCCAGAGCCCCCTGGTGCGTACGGACTTGAGACCCTCACCGGCCAGGGACTCCAGCCCGGCGCTCAACTGCGCCCCGAGCGTCACGGCCCGCTGCTGGAACTCGCCGCTCTCCAGGAGCTTGACCACGGCGTGGCCGAC
>JAUNRO010000028.1:0-3601 GCA_030544185.1 Propionibacteriaceae bacterium
ACGGCGCGGCTCGGCGAACTCGCGGCCGACCAGGGTGGCGGCGAAGTCTTCGGGACCGGGGAGGTGGCGGCGTACGGGACGCGGATGGAGCACCTCGACCGCGGCGATCCGGCGGCCGGTGAGGTGTCGGGTGAGTCCGGCGCGGACGACCTCGACCTCAGGGAGTTCGGGCACGGTCGCCCTCTGGGCGCGCGGGAGACGGAGCACCACCGTCGTCGCGCAGCTCGGCGAACGCGATGCCGGCGGCTTCCTGTTCGGCGGTCTTCTTGTTGCGGCCCTTGCCCGGCCCGCGGCGCTGACCGCCGACCACGGCCCAGGCCTCGAAGCGTTTGTCGTGGTCGGGACCCGATTCGATGATCTCGTAGCGCGGCGCTGCGAATCCGCGCGCGGCGGCAAGCTCCTGCAGGGACGTCTTCCAGTCGAGCCCGGCGCCGAGGCTGGCGGCACGCTCCATCAGCGGGTCGAACAGGTGGTGCACGAAAATGCGGGCGCCGTCGATGCCGTGGGCCAGGAAGCAGGCGCCGATGAGCGCCTCCATGCAGTCGGCGAGGATCGAGGACTTGTCGTGGCCGCCCGTCGCGATCTCGCCCCGGCCGAGGCGGATCAGGGGCCCGACCTGGAGCCCGCGGGCCACCCCGGCGAGCGCCCGGGCGTTGACGACGGCGGCCCGGAGCTTCGCAAGCTCGCCCTCGCTCAGGTCGGGATGGATCGCATAGAGGTGCTCGGTCACCACCACGCCGAGCACGGAGTCGCCAAGGAACTCGAGCCGCTCATTGGTCGGCAGCCCGCCGTTCTCATAGGCGTACGACCGGTGGGTCAGCGCAAGCTCGAAAAGCTGGGGATCGAGACCGATCCCCAGCTCCTGGCAAACCTGCTCCACACCGGTGGTCATGGCACGTCCACACGGGCCGCGCCCGATGGGCTCTCACCGGGCGCCGTCGCGCCCGACGAGCGATTCAGGACTCGATGACCTGACGGCGAGCAGCGCGCGGACCGTATTGCCCGCAGGCGGGACAGGCGGTGTGCGGGAGGTGCTTCTCCCGGCAGGTCGGGTTGACGCAGGTCACCAGCGTCGGCGCGGAGGTCTTCCACTGCGCACGGCGGTGCCGGGTGTTGCTGCGGGACATCTTCCGCTTCGGGACGGCCACGATTATCTCCTGTCGGTGCTCACATAAGGCTTGGTTCAGTTGTCCTGCGCGTCCTGCCAGGCAGCCAGATCGCCCCACCGGGGGTCGATCCGCTCCCCGTGGTTGTGGTCGGGTTCGGCGTTCAGGTTGGCCCCACATGTCTGGCACAACCCGGCGCAGTCCTCCCGGCACAACGGCATGAACGGCAGATCGAGCACCACCTCGTCCCGGACCAGCGGCTCGAGATCGATCGTCTCGCCCTCCATCCGGCTGGCCTCGACATCGTCAGGGTCGGTGCCGGGATAGAGATAGAGCTCCTGGATATCGATCTCCACTGCGTTCGAGATCGGTTCCAGACAACGCCCGCACTCCCCCGCCACAGTGACCTGTGCCGTGCCGGTGACCAGGACGCCCTCCACCACGGACTCGAGTTTGAGGTCGAGCGCGATGGGTGACGCCGGTGGTACGCCGATTATGTCGTCGCCGATGCCCTCAGGCGCAGGAACGTCCGTGCGAAGCTCCCTCATCGCCCCCGCTTGACGCCCCAGATCGTGGGTGTCGATGACCAGAGGATTCCTCCGGTCGTGCGGACGTGCCGATGGATTCATCACAGCCTTCCCAGCGCATGACGGCATAAGCGTCGTCATAACCGACGCACCACCTTAGCGCTCCGGTGAAGGCGAGGCAAACCTCAGGCCTCGTGGTGGTCCGCCCCCTGCGCAGCGCCCCCCAGGGCATGTTCGTCGAGGGCAGAGCGCTCCGCGAGCCGCGACCGGGCGGTGGCGACCTGACTGGTGGTCTTGTGCAGCACGGACTCGAACGAGGCCATCCGCGAGTCGATGAAGATGTCGGTCTCGCGCCGCAGCGCCTCGCACTCGGTCTCGGTCTCGCGCTTCAGCGTATCCGCGTAGTGCTGGGCGTCCTGGGCGATCTGGTGGTCCTCGACCAACCGGCGGGCCTCCTCGCGCGCGGTGGAGAGGATCCGCTCGGCCTCGGCATCGCTGTTGGCCAGCAAGCCCTGGGCCCGGCCGAGCTCCTCCGGCAGCGCGCCGCGGATCCGGTCGATCAGCTCGAGGATCTCGGCCCGGTTGACCACACAGGACGCCGACATCGGCACGCTTTTGGCCTGGCTGACGACCTGGCGGAGCTCGTCCAGGCCGGCGGCGGCGGTATTGATCGGTTGCTCGCTCACTGGTTTTCCCCTTTCTCGCCCGCGCGCTCCGCGAGCCGTGACCGGACGCGGTCCACCACGAGCGGCGGGACCAGGGCGCTGACGTCGCCACCCAGCTGGGCGACCTCGCGGACCAGGCTCGAGGAGACGAACGACCACTGCGGTGCGGTCGGCAGGAAAATCGTCTCCACCCCGGTGAGGTGACCGTTCATCTGCGCCATCTGCAGCTCATAGTCGAAGTCGGCGCCGAAGCGCAGTCCCTTGGCGATCGCGCCGATCCCCTGTTCGGCGCAGAAGTCGACCAGCAGGCCGGAGAACAGCGTGGCGCTGACGCCGGGCAGGTCGCTCGTGCACTGCTCGATCATCTCCACCCGTTCCTCGGGCAGGAAGAGTCCGCTCTTGGACATGTTGTGGCCCACGGCCACGACCACTTCGTCGAACATCGCGGCCGTGCGGCCGATGATGTCGAGATGTCCGAAGGTGACGGGGTCGAACGATCCGGGGCAGATGGCTCTCAATGTTCAGGCTTCCTCGAGCTCGGCGAAGTGCAGCGTCGTCTCACCGTATCGCCGGTCCCAACTCCGCTCCACGCCGCTCGGCCAGATCGGTGCCGGACTGCGCGTCGAGCGTTCGACCACGATGAGCCCGGCGGGCACGATCCAGCCCCCGGCGACGAGCAGGTCCAGCGCCGTGGCGAGGCCGGTGCCGGCGAGGTCATAGGGCGGGTCAAGCCAGCCCACATCGAATCCCTGGGCGTTACCCGGCCCGGCCCGCAGCACCTGGTCCACACGGCCGGTGCGCACGCTCACGGCCAGCCCGGTCGTGCGGGCATTGGTGCGGATCAGCTCGGCGGTCCGCCGGTCGGCCTCGACCGCCAGCACCGGCTCCGCACCGCGACTCGCGGCCTCCAGTCCCACGGCGCCTGATCCGGCGTACAGATCGAGGAACGAACACCCCGCCAACGCTCGATCGGCACCATCGGCGGTGAACCAGGACCCCAGCGCCGAGAACAGCGCCTCCCGGACCCGGTCGGCGGTGGGGCGGGTGGCCGAACCTGATGGGGTGGCCAGCCGGTGACCTTTGGCGATTCCGGCAATGATTCGGCTCACCCGGCTCAGGCTAGCCGGAACTGCCGCCCACCCCGCCAACCGGCGGCGTAGCATCCACAGTGGCCCCGGTGGGCCTCCCGGCACCCCGTTCGTCGAAGGAGCAGCTACATGACCGACACCCCGAGCCCCGTCACCCCCTTGACCGAGGAGGAGAGCTGGGAGTTGCTCGCCAGCCGCCCGGTCGGCCGATTGGC
>JAUNRO010000028.1:3611-15471 GCA_030544185.1 Propionibacteriaceae bacterium
CGTGTCGGGGCATCCGGACATCTTCCCGCTCAACTTCGTCATCACCGACGGCGACATCGTGTTCCGCACCGAGCGCGGCAGCAAGCTGCTCGAGCTCACGATCAACGAGCAGGTCGCCTTTGAGGCCGACGATTGGGAGGAGAACCTCGGCGGCTGGAGCGTCGTCTGCCGGGGCGTCGCCCAGCAGCTCGAGAGTTCGGCAGAGCTGGAAGCCGCCGAACAACTGCCGCTGCAGCCGTGGGTCGAGACCGTGAAAACGGTGTTCGTCCGGATCAAGGTCGAGCAGATCACCGGCCGCGCGTTCCGCTTCGGCTCCTAGATCCCGGGATTGCGCGGAATAATCCGCCGACTCCTGGTAAGTCGTCAGCTCTCGGCACCACCTCGTTCGCACCGGCGCCACCTGCCCCTCACCGAGCGCTCCTAGCCTGCGGCCAGCGCCATCCGGCGCGATCACCCTCATCGCCAGGGAGCTGTCATGCGCAAACGCTGGAGTGTCCTCAGGGCCCTCGCGGCTGTGCTGCTCGGCATCGGCCTCGTCCTGGGCACGTTCGCCCAGGCTCGCGCCGCCACGCAGTACTCATCCATCGTCCTCAACGTCGGAGCCACCGAATCCGAGCGGAATCTGGTCTGGTACGCCGATTCCGCCGGTGACCAGGTCGTCGAGCTCGCGGTCAAGGGCCAGGCGGCCACCACGACCCGGACCGTCGCGCCGGTCACGAGCGGCCCGGCGGCCGTCGCCGGTCACACCTATCACCAGGCCACCCTTGACAACCTCGCACCGCAGACCACGTACGCCTATCGCGTGGGATCCGCCACCGACGGCTGGTCGAGCACCTATGAGTTCACCACCGGCGGCACGGCCGGGTTCGATTTCTTGATGTACGGCGACCCGCAGATGGGTTCCGGGGGTGGCATCCCCACTGACGCTGCGGCCTGGGCCAACACCCTCGAGACTTCACTGACGCGGGTCCCGGGCGCCGACTTCCTGATGACCACGGGCGATCAGGTGAACACGGCGGGCTCGGAGACCGAGTACGCCGAGTTCCTGGCGTCGGACCGGCTGCGGAGCTATCCGCTGGCGACCAACATCGGCAACCACGACAACGGCTCGGTGGCCTATGGCCAGCACTTCTTCATGCCGAACACCAGCACGACCGCCGGCACCGCGGGCACCCCGATCCGACCGGGCCTCGGAAACTACTGGCGGCTCTACAACGGTGTACTGTTCCTGAGCTTCAACACCAACAACCGCGATGACGCGGCGCACTTCGCGTGGGCCCAGCAGGTCATCGCCGAGCACGGCGCCAGCGCGACGTGGCGGGTGGCGAGCCTGCACCACGGCGTCTATTCGACCGCCAGCCATGCCGATGACCGCGACATCATCGAGCGCCGCGCGACGTGGCCGGTGGAGCTGTCGAAGCTCAACGTCGATGTCGTCATCGGCGGCCATGACCATGTCTATTCACGGTCCCACCTGATCAACCAGGGCCATGCGGTCGGCGACGTCAGCGCACCGGCCACTTTGGCGAAGTTCCCCGGTGAGTCGCTGTGGCTCACGCTGAACTCGGGCTCCGGCTCGAAGTACTACGCCGAGATGGCGATCGACTTCCCCTTCAACGCCGTCAGCAAGCAGGCGCGGGTGCCGAGCTATACCCACGCTGAGGTCACCGCCGACGCGTTCCGGCTGGTCACCTATGAGCTGGACGGCGCCGTCACCGACGACGTCACCCTCACCAAGGCACCCGCCGGCGCCACCCCGAACCCCGTGCCGGCCGAGCCGCCCGTGGTCGACTTCTGGGGCGACGGCTCCATCCTGACCGGGCTCGGCGACAAGCCGATCGCGAACGTCACCGATCCCTCGACCGGTCTCACGACCGTCGAGGCCCGCATCCTGCGGCCGAACGACGACGTCGAGGAATACGTCCTGACCAAGCGGATGTATCTCGACAGCTCCGACCTCGAGCTCGCCGAGGAGCGTCCGACGTCGACCACCGACAAGGAGTCCCAGCTCATCGGCCTGCGCTTCGATGCCGTCGCCATCCCGGCCGGCGCGCGGATCCAGTCGGCGCATCTGCAGTTCACCGTCGACGAGCCGAACAAGTCCGTCGGCGCGGCCGACCTGACGATCGCGGTCGAGAACACCGACCACGCAGCGCCCTATCTGTCGGCCGACGGCAACGTATCGGGGCGGACCTATCTCGGCCAGACCGTGAGCTGGCTGCCAGCCGAGTGGCCCACCGCCCAGGTGGCCGGCCCCGACCAGCGCACCCCCGACCTGACGACGCTCGTCCAGTCGGTCGTGGATCGTCCGGACTGGTTCCGCGGCAACGCCATGGCGTTCACCATCACGGGCTCGGGCGCGCGCACCGCTGAGGCGTACGAGGGCGGGCTGGGCGCCGAGGCGCCGAAGCTGCTCGTCACCTATTCCATGGGCGAGCGCACGGAGCTGGAGGCCAGGATCACCCAGGCGGACGATGACGTGGAGCAGTACCTCGTCAGCGGCTTGATGGATCATGGCTCGTCCGACCTGGAGATCACCCAGGAGAGGGAGGACCAGCTGATCGGCTTGCGCTACCCGAACCTGCAGATCCCGGCCGGTGCCGAGATAACGCAGGCATTCGTGCAGTTCACCACCGACGAGCCCGGCAAGTCCGCGGACCCGTTCGCTGTGAAGGTGTACGCCGAAGCCGCCGACAACTCCGCACCGTTCGGCACCGAGGCGTACACCCTGAGCCAGCGCACCAAGACCGCCACCGGCGTCGAGTGGGGCGCGGGGGTGCCGCTGTGGACGCTGGAGCAGGAGCAGCGCCACGCACAGCGGACCACCGATATCCGCGCAGCCATCCAGGAGGTCGTCGATCGTCCGGGCTGGCAGGCCGGCAACGCGCTGAGCCTGCTCATTGAGGGCAACGGCAACCGGACAGCCGAGTCCTTCGAGGGTGGCGGCGCCGCCGAGGCGCCGGCCTTGGTCATCGTCTATGCGATGAAGGCCGAGGAGCCGCAGCCGGTGGACCTGCCGATCAGCAATCTCGACAAGCACGAGTTCACGATCGACACCACGGGCCTGCCCGCGGGTGCCAAGGTCACGCTGACCGTCGTGGACAAGAACCACAAGACCAAGAGGATCCTCAGGGTCCCCGCCGGACGCAGCAGCGTCGTGCGGGTGACCAACTGGGTGACGGTCGAAGCAGTTGCCACGGTCGATGACGAGGTCGTCGGCACGGGCAGCGCCACGAGCCCGCATCGCGAGCTCAAGAAGAGCTCGAAGCGCTGATTCAGCGGGATCGCCCGGTGGGGTCGGCCGTCAGGGCCGGCCCCACCCGGCCTCTTCGGTCAGCCCCGCTCGAGCCACTCCCCTTGGTCCTCCAGCTGCCGCACGGCATCGGCGACCCCGGGGTGGCGCAGCTCGGGATCGTGGTCGGCCCAGTCCTCGGCGATCTCGCGCGTCTGCCGGATCAGCTCCACGTGGTCCAGCACGCGCAGCAGCTTGAGCCCTGAGCGTACGCCGGCCTGAGCGGCCCCCAAGACATCGCCCTCGCGCCGCTGGGCGAGGTCGGCCTCGGCCAGCTCGAAGCCGTCGCGGGTGGCGGCGACCGCGGCCAGACGCTGGGCGGCGGGACTGTCCGCGGGAGTCTTGCTGAGCAACAGGCACAACCCGGGATGGGCGCCGCGGCCGATGCGCCCGCGCAGCTGGTGGAGCTGGGAGATCCCAAACCGGTCGGCATCGCAGATCACCATCATCGAGGCGTTCGGCACGTCGACGCCCACCTCGATCACCGTGGTGGAGACCAGGACGTCCAGCTCGCCGGCGGCGAACGCGCGCATCAGCGCGTCCTTCTCCTCGGCGGGGAGCTGGCCGTGCAGCGTGGCGACGCTCAGGTCGCTGAGCGGGCCCGCGGTCAGCTCGGCGAAGAGATCGGTGACGTTTCGGGGCTCGATCGCTGCGCTGTCCTCATCGAGTGGCTGGGCGCTCTCCGCCGACTTGTCGGTGGCGGTGATCTGGGGACAGACGATGAAGGCCTGGCGCCCGGCGCGGACCTCCTCGATCACCCGCGCCCAGGCCCGCTCGACCCAGGCCGGATTGCGGCGCTCGTCCACGACCGTCGTGGCGACGTCGCTGCGGCCGGCCGGGATCTCGCGCAGCGTGGAAACCTCGAGATCGCCGAAGACGGTCATCGCGACCGTGCGCGGGATCGGGGTGGCGGTCATGACGAGCACGTGGGGCTTGGCCGCGGCCTTCTCGTTGAGCGCAGCCCGCTGTTCGACGCCGAAGCGATGCTGCTCATCGACCACCACCAGGCCGAGGTCGGCGAACGAGACGTTCTCGGAGAACAGCGCGTGCGTCCCCACCACGATCCCCGCCTCGCCCGAGGCGATCTGGAGCAGGGCCTGGCGTTTGGCTGCCTGGGGCTGGGAGCCGGTGAGCAGGGCGACCGCGGTGGAGTGCCCGCTGGCGAACAGGCCGGCCCCGTTCGCGAGCTCGCCGAGCTGGCGGACGATCGTGCGGTGGTGCTGCTGGGCGAGGACCTCGGTCGGGGCGAGCAGCACGGCCTGGCCCCCTGAGTCGACGACCGCGAGCATGGCCCGCAGAGCCACCAGCGTCTTGCCGGAGCCGACCTCGCCCTGCAGCAGCCGCTGCATGGGGTGGCCGCGGGCGAGGTCAGCGAAGATCTCCTCGCTCACCGCCCGCTGGCCCGCCGTCAGCTCGAACGGCAGGGCGGCGTCGAAACGCGCGAGGAGCCCGTCGGCGGCCGCGCGCCGGGGGGTTGCGGGCTGGGCGAGCGCAAGCCGGCGCCGATAGGCCATGGTCGCGAGCACGCCGAACGCCTCGTCGAACAGCAGTCGCTGCCTGCCGAGCCAGGCCTCGAGCCGGGTGCCGGGCCGGTGCACCCAGTTGAGCGCGGTGGTGAGATCGGGGAGCTTGGTGCCGGGCGGGGGTTCGTGGGCGGTCGCGAAATCGCCGCGGGCCAGGGCGACCGGGTCGATCGCGTCGAGCACGCGGTCGGGCAGCGGGTCGGGGAGCTCGCCCAGGTGGTCGAGGACCAGGCGGATCGTGCTGGCCACCGTCCAAGTCCGCAGCTTCGCGGTGGCGGGATAGATGCCGATCAGCCCGGAGCTGCTGGCGAGCAGGGCCATCTCGACGTTCTTCTTGGCCCCGCCGGTGATCCGGCCGTCGCGGTCGAGGGTGACGAAGTCGGGATGGGTGAGCTGCAGTTCGTTGCGGAACTCACCGACCTTGCCCTGGAACAGGCCCCGCTGGCCCGGACGCAGGCTGGCCTCGAGCATGCCCGGGAACCAGCGGTGAGCCTTCGGCGGGATGAAGAACGTCATCGCGAGGCTGGCCGTGCCGTCGGAGACGACCACGCTGACGCGGTTCTGGTGTTTGGCGAACCGGACCACGTCGGCGATGAACGCCGCGTCCTCGCCGACTCGCAGATCCTTGAGGTGGGAGTCCTCCGCGCCGTGGAGATAGCGCCGCGGCACCAGCCGGGCCGCATCGCCCACCGTGCGCACGCGCAGCGGCTCGAACAGCTTGGCCGTCCTGCCGCCGACCACGCTCTCCAGCCGCGCCCCCTGCGCGCGGAACGCCTCCGTCTGCCACATGTTCGCCACCTTAGTCAGCACCACTGACATCGCGTGGGCGGCGAAGATCGCGTGGGCGGCGGAAAGGCCCGGACCACCCAGACCACCCAGAGGCCGACATGGATGAAGCCCGCTCCCTGGACAGGGGCGGGCTTCTTCAGCGACACGGCTGGGTCAGCGGGTGGCGACCTTGCCGGCCTTCAGGCACGAGGTGCAGACGTTGACGCGCTTCGCGCTGCCGCCCACCACAGCCTTGATGCGCTGGATGTTCGGGTTCCAGCGACGCTTGGTCTTCTTCTTCGACCAGGGCTTGTTGTTGCCAAAGCCCGGGCCCTTGGCACACACATCACATACGGCAGCCACTGGAGTCTCCTCAGGAAAGAATTCAGGTCAATGCATCGACAGCGGTCCGCGACCGCGAACCGGCAACCTGGCGATTCTAACGAGTCGTGATTACCCGGGCAAATCCGCGGTATCGAGAGTTCCAGAGAGTGCCTGTCAATGGCCATCGTGGTGATGCCCTATGCACTTGACCCGCTCAGCGGATCAAATGCCTAGGGCATCGTGCCCGGGTCCCGGGGAACTCGCCCATCGGCGCAGAATCCACGTCCAGTGCGCTCGCGAGCAGCGCTGACAAGGGCAAACGCTGCTGGGTGGGGTGCTGGGACGTGGATTCTGCGTGGGGATACCGCCCAAGGTGAGCGCTCAGCTGCACGAAACCGCGTGATCCAGACGCCGCGCCCCTCTCCGGCGCACTCCGCGAAACTTCAGGCGTGGATGACCAAAGGCACGATCATCGGCCGGCGACGATAGGCCTTGTTGACCCAGCGCCCGATCTGGCGGCGCACGACCTGCTGCAGCCGATGGGTGTCGTCGACGCCCTCTTCCATCGCCTTGACGAGGGCGGCGGCAATCTCCTCGCGGACCCCGTTGAAGACGGAATCGTCCTCCACGAACCCGCGGGCATGGATGTCCGGGCCGGTGATCAGCTGCGCGGTGTGCGGATTGACCACGGCGATCACCGTGATGAACCCCTCCTCCCCGAGGATCCGGCGGTCGGTCAGCTCAGTATCGGACAGCGCGCCAACGGTGGAGCCGTCGACGAAGACATAGCCGGTGTCGATCCGGCCCACCACGGTGAGCTTGCCCCGGTGCAGATCGACCACATCGCCGTCCTCGATGACGACGGTGCGATCGGAGGGTACGCCGGTGAGTTGCGCCAGCTCGGCGTTGGCGATCAGGTGCCGCATCTCCCCGTGAACCGGGATGACGTTGCGGGGCTTGACGATGTTGTAGCAGTAGAGCAGCTCCCCCGCCGACGCATGCCCCGACACGTGCACGAGCGCGTTGCCCTTGTGCACGACCTTCGCCCCGAGCCGGGACAACCCGTTGATGACTCGCCCCACGGAGTTCTCGTTGCCGGGAATGAGCGAGCTCGCCAGCAGCACGGTGTCGCCGGGGACGAGCTCGATCGCCGGATGCTCCCGGTTGGCCATCCGCGACAGCGCCGACAGCGGCTCACCCTGGGAGCCGGTGGAGACGATCACGACCTCCGACGGCCGATAGCGCTCCAGATCCTTGAGATCGATCAATGTGTTCCCCGGCACGGTCAGATAGCCCAGATCGCGCGCGATCGCCATGTTGCGGACCATCGAGCGCCCGACATAGACGACCTTCCGACCGTGGCGGACCGCTTCGTCGAGCACCTGCTGCACCCGGTGCACGTGCGAGGCGAAGCAGGCGATGACCAGGCGCTGGGTGGAGGCGGAGAAGACCCGCTGCAGCGCCGGCTGGATGTCCTTTTCTGGAGTGGTGAACCCCGGCACCTCGGCGTTGGTGGAGTCGGTCATGAACAGGTCGACCCCCTCCTCACCGAGCTTGGCGAAGCGGCGCAGGTCGGTCAGCCGCCCGTCCAGCGGCAGCTGGTCCATCTTGAAGTCGCCGGTGTGCAGGACGGTGCCCGCACTGGTGCGCAGGAACAGGCCCACGGCGTCGGGGATCGAGTGGTTCACCGGGATGAACTCGATCTCGAACTCCGGCAGCCCCTCGCGCGAGTCACCGTCAATCTCGCGCAGGTCGGTGTCGCGGAGGCGGTGCTCCCGGACCAACGCGAGCGTCAGCCGGGTGCCGAAGATCGGGATATTGCTGCGCAGCCGCAGCAGATAGGGCACCGCACCGATGTGGTCCTCGTGGCCGTGGGTCAACACCAGGCCGACGATGTCGTCAACCCGGTCCCGGATGGCGTCGATGCCGGGCAGGATCAGGTCGACGCCGGGGTGGTCGTCGTCGGGGAACAGTACGCCGCAGTCGATCAGCAAGATCTTGCCGTTGACCTCGAGGCTGGCCATGTTGCGGCCCACATCACCCAGGCCACCGAGCGGGGTGATCCGCAGGGTGTCGGGCCGGAGCTTCGGCGGCGTACGCAAACCGGGTGAAGACATGCGGGTCACAGTATCCGAACCCGCCAATAGCCCTCAGCCGCGGTCAGCGCCCGACTCGGCGGAGATATCGGCGGTGATGTCGGTGTGGAGGCGGACCTGCTTGATCCGCACCGAGTCGTCGGTCAGCCCGATCTCCCGGTGGCTGCCGTCAGGGGCCCAGCCGGCGGAGGTGAGAAAGCGGCGCAGGTCGTCGTCGGTGCTGCGCACCCACGTGGTGGCGAGGGCGAAGCCGTCGGCCCGCAGCGTGTCGATGCAGGCGTGGAGCAGCCTCGACCCGTGCCCGCGCCCGCGGGCGCCGGGATCGATGAGGAACTCGGCAATGAGACCGTCGGTGCCGGCCGTGGCATCCGGATCGTCGCTGGGGAGCGTGGTGGCGAAACCGACGACCCCGCCCTCGGCGGCGACCGCAACCAGCACCCGGCAGGCGGCCAGCGGGGGCGCGTAATGGCCTGGTGCCACACCGCCGCCATCTCCTCGACCTCGAGCCCGGCGAGCAGGTCCTGGTGCTGGGCAAACTCGGCGGCCCACACCTTGGCCTGCAGGGCCGCCATCTCGACGGCCTCGCGCGGGAGGGCGAGTCGGACGGAGTCAGGAGCGCCGGGAGCGCCGGGGGCATCGGGTGAGGTCACCCCGGCATGCTAGGCGACGCGCACGAGAGCCCCAAAGAACGCCGGCGCCCGGGAATGGAATGACGGCCGGAAGCCACGAGAATCCCAGCTCGAGTGACGACCGACCGTCCTGGTTACCAGGCTGTCATGAAACCCCGCCACTGAAAAGACGGTGATTGCCCCCAAACTTTCGGGCTAAACGCCGGCGAGGTCCTTGGCTGGCATTTACAATCTCAGCCGACGAGCCGGACATCGGTGCCACTGAGGTCGAGCTCGAGATATTCCTGACCAACTCTCAGGTCGCTCGCGGACAACCCCATCGGCAAGCTGAGCTCGATCGGGGGCACAGTCTCGTCCGCAATCCGTTGCACCACAGCATCCGGCACGCGATAGCTCGCCACCAGCAGCTGCGGCTCGCTGAGACGAACCTGTTGGGATGCCACATCGAGCACCGGCCGGGCGCTGACCACGAACGGCACATGCTGGCCATAGAGGTTCGCGGTCACGTCGACCCGCACCCGGTCGCCCTCCTCGGGCCGCAGCGGCACTCCGGCCTGGTCGGCGACCTCGGCCCACGTGATGTAGGCCGAGCCGGACAGGTCTCCGGCCGTGATGCGCTGAAAGCGATCGGCGGTCCGGACATCGCCGAGTTGGAGATCCATCTGCTCGACGAGCAGCGGCTGCTCCGGCGTGCCCGCCGGGACGTCTCGCCCGGAGAGGTCGACCCGGTCGAACCGGTTGCGAGCCACCTGGGTCAGGAACGGGAAACCGTGGATCGTGACCGCGGGCTCCTCGGCCAATTGCAGCTGGGTGCGCAGCGTCCGGGCGACGTAGGTCTCCACCTGACCGATCGCGACCCGGTCGACGCCGACGAGGACCCCCAGCACCACCACAAGGGCGATGAGCAGAGCGATCGGACCGCAGCCGCGGCGCTTGCGCTCGCTCACGTCGACGAAGAATCGAGACCCAGGATGGCCTCAATGCCCATCGTCAGCCCGGGCCGGTCCCGGACGGCGCGGACGGCCGCGATCACGCCGGGCATGAACGAGGTCCGGTCGAAGGAGTCGTGGCGCACACTGAGGGTTTCGCCATCGGTGCCGAACAGCACCTCCTGATGGGCGACGAGGCCCCGCAGCCGCACCGAGTGGACCCGGATGCCGTCGATATCGGCCCCGCGGGCGCCAGCGACCTCCTGCTGGGTGGCGTCCGGGATGGGCCCGGAACCTGCCAGCTCCCGGGCGGCGGCGATCTGCTGGGCGGTCGTGGTCGCCGTGCCGGAGGGTGCGTCGGCCTTGTTCGGGTGGTGCAGCTCGACGATCTCCACCGATGCGAAATAGGGCGCGGCGCGCTTGGCCATATCCATCATGAGGATCGCGCCGACCGAGAAGTTGGCGGCGATGATGACGCCCACCTCGGGCTTGTCCGCGAGCCACGCCCGCACCTGGTCCAGCCGTTCGGCGGTGAAACCGGTGGTGCCGACAACCACGTGAATGCCGCGCTCGATGCACCACTTCAGGTTGTCCATGACCCCGTCGGGGTGGGTGAAGTCCACCACGACCTTGGCGGCGGTGGCGTCCTCCCGGGGATCGCCGAAGTCGATCCCGGCCACCAGCTCGAGATCGTCGGCGCGCCCGACTGCGCGGCACACCTCTGCGCCCATGCGGCCGTTGGCACCAAAGACAGCAACATCCATGCTCGTGCACTCCTCCTGGATCGATCCCGTGCGGACCCAAGCCTAACCGCCCGGCACGACACCTCGGTCACCCCGCGGGCCCCGCGGGCAGGCGCTCAGAGCCAGCGCTGCACCAGCCTGGTCAGGCGGGGCCGGCTGGTCTTGCCGCCGACCACGGCGAGCACGGGCCGGGCCCCGAGCACGTCCCGCGCTGCGGCCTGGACGTCGGCCGCCGTGACCGCGCGATAGGGCGTCAGGACCTCGTCCAGACTGCGCTGATCCCCGAGCAGATCGCCGCTGCCGAGCCGGCTCATGCGCGCGGCTGCGCTCTCCAGACCGAGCAGCAGCTGGCCGGTCACCTGGCCCTTCGCCCGGGCCAGCTCGGCGTCGGTGACGCCGTCGGTGATGATGTCGGCGATCGTCTCGCGCACGATCGCGGCGATCTCGGGCACGCGCTCGGGCGCGCTCCCCCATTCGATCGTGACGCAACCCGCGTCGGCATAGGCGGTCTCGCCGGCGTCGATGGCGTACGCCAGGCCGCGGCGCTCGCGGACCGCGACGAACAGGCGCGAGCTCATGCCACCGCCCAGGATGCCTGCGAGCAGATTGAGTGCCGGGCGCGTGGAATCCAGCTGGCCGGGGGCGCTGAACAGCCCCGGCGAGCGGAATCCGAGCACTGCCTGGGCGTGCTCCAGCGGGCGGCGGTGCAACAGCACGGCCGGCTCGCCGGCCCCGGCCCGACCGGAGGGCAGGCGCGGGCCCGGCGTACTCACCGCGATCTTCTCCGCGAACGGGCGCAACGCCTCGACGAAACGGTCATGGTTGACCTGCCCCGCCGCCGCGACGACCATCGCCGGCCCACGGTAGTGGCGGCGCCAATACGAAGCGATCTGCTTGCGTTCCAGGGCCGCGATGGAGGCACTGGTGCCGATCACGCTGCGGGCGAGCGAGGAGTCGGCGAAGAGCCTGCCGGACGCGAGCTCGTGAGCGTGCTCGGCCGGATCGTCGTGGTGCATCGCGATCTCGTCGAGGATCACCGACCGTTCGGCCTCCACATCGGCGGTGCGCACGAGGGAGGAGCTGAGCATGTCGGTGAGGACATCGACCGCGATGTGCCGGTCCTCGGCGAGGACCTGGGCATAGAAGCACGTGTGCTCCTTCGCCGTATAGGCGTTGATGTCCCCACCGACCTCCTCGATCGCAGCGGAGATTTCCTCCGGCGCGCGCCGCTTCGTCCCCTTGAACAGCACGTGCTCGAGGAAGTGCGAGACACCGTGCAGGTGGGGGGCCTCATGGCGCGAGCCGGTCGCGATGAAGAACCCGACAGCGAACGTGCGGCTGCCCGGAATCAGCTCGGAAACGACGCGGAGGCCGCCCGGCAGGGTGGTGCGCCGGATGTGTTCCTGCGCACCAGCCCCACCCACGGCCTCCACCAGGTGGGTGTTCACGCTCAGCCCTCGGTGGCCCCGACCTTGTCGTCGTCCTTCGCCTCGGCGGCGTCCTCCTCGAGGACCGGGACCAGCGACAACTTGCCGCGATCGTCGATCTCGGAGATC
>JAUNRO010000029.1 GCA_030544185.1 Propionibacteriaceae bacterium
GGCACTGGACTCCCCGCTTCCCACGTGCTCGACCCCGAGCAGTTCGCGGGCGAGGTCCCGGGCCTTGGCCGCCAACGGCGGCAGCGGCACATCGACGACCACGCCGAGCGCGGTCAGCCGCAGGTCCGCCCCGGCGGGCTCGACCAGCAGCAGCTCCCGCTGCGCGAGCCCGGACAGATCGATGCCCTGCATGATCGCCCGCTCCGGGTCGTCGTCACCGTGGCGCTCGATCGTCGCCGACAGCGAGACGACCGTCCCGGAGGGGAACGTCCGGTCGCGCAGCGGCAGCGCCCGGACCTCGATCCGCCCGCTCACCCTCGGCAACACGAGCATCCCGGGCATCGGGGCGAGCGCGGAGGCGTCCGAGACCCCGTCCTGCCGGGCCTCGAGGCGGATCTCGCCGTGGCCGGGCCCCTGCAGGCGCAGCGTGAGCGGTTTGGCCGGCAGCGTCGCGCTGGAGCCGCCCTCAAGCACATAGGTGGGCATGGTTCCGCCTTTCGTCGAGTTCGGGAGTCAGGCTCATCGGCGCACCCGGCCCGTTTGGGCCTGGCGCAGCCACCCCTGGAGGAAGCGTTCGGTCTGCCGCGCGGCACGATCGTCGGAGTTGCCCGCCACACTGCGCAGCGCTGCCAGGATCTCCTCGGTCGAGCGGTCGCGGCTGGTGGCGCTGCGAGCGAGCCGGGCCGCCAGCACCAGCGCGGTGATCGGCGGCGAGTCGGGCGCGCCGGTGTGCACCGCGTGCAGCCAGCCCGCCACCCGGTCCGCCGGTGCTCGCAGGCTGGAGCGTGGATCGGCCAGCAGGAACAGCTCGGCGAGCGCCGTCGTGGGCACGTGGTGCTCATCGCACCAGGCCACGACCGCGATGGTCTCGTCGCCGGTGAATCGCTCGTCTGCCCCGGGGAAGCCGGCCACCGCCGCCTGGGCCAGGCCCGCCGCCCGCTCCAGAGCGGCCGGATCGGTGATGCTGCCTGCCCGCCCGCGCGCCGCGAGCAGGCCCAGCACGACGAGCCCGTTCACGCGACGCAGGAATTCCCGCTCGGGCTGGGCGCCCACCCGCTTCGCGGTCGCGAGTCCGTCGGCGAGACCCAGCAGGGCGTACGCCAGGGCCGGCGGCTGGGTGAGCGGGCCGCGCAGCCAGTCCGGCGCCGACAAGGCGTCCCAGCCGCGCACGAACGCCACGGCGTCCCCGGACCGCTCCATCAGCTCACCAGCCAGGAACCCGGCGTGTGGATCGTCGAGTCCCGCCTCGGCCAATGCGGGCACACACCACTCCACGGGCATCACTTCGGACCACCGCAGGTGCAGCTGGATCAGCCGGTCCGGGCTCCAGGCCGGGGCCAGCAACCTGGCTGCCGCGGCGAGCATCGCGGGGTCGCGCTGCTGGGCGTACGCCTCGAGCGCCGCCCACACCGCGAAGAACCGGGCGTTCGGCCCCTGGTCCCCGCCGCGGACCCGGTGCCAGGCCCACTCCCCCACCAGCGCACTCACCTCGGCGTCCTCGGGCTCGGTCGACTCCGACAACCAGGCCCAGGTGGCGGCGAGCGGGTCGGGATCATCCGGCCCCGGCCCGAACGTGTCGAGCACCGCGGGCCCGAGGCGCTCCCCGGGCGGCCCGAGCTCGGCCAGTGCCACCTGCGACAGCTGGCCCCACAGCCAGTGCCGGGTTTCCCGGGCGACGCTCCGATCGACCGAGTCGACCAGCGCCGGCCCGGCGCCACGGTCGAGGAGCACCGGAATGAGCGTCTGCTGGCAGACCTGCCACAGGCGTCGCCCGAGGGCATCGTCGTGGGCGAGGCCGAGCCGCAGCGCGAGCTCGACGAAGTGCAGGCCGGCACGCGCCTCGTCCAGCATCACCGCCGGTGGGAGGTCGGCGCTGAACGGGCTGATGTGCTGACAGAGCAGCCCGGCGATCTGCACCGTCCCCGGCTCCGGCGCCGGACTGTAGTAATGCACCGACGGCAGCTTCGCCGGCCCGTGGCGGGCGAGCCACGGTTCGTCGGCCAGCGCCAGGTCGGCATAGACGCCGACCGCGACCTCCCCGGCGACCGTCGCCGGGTTGGTGTCCTGGTCGGCGCCGAGCTTGGCAACGTGGGCCCAGGCCCGGTCGAGCCGCCCGCCGACCTCGTGGCGCAGCCCGGCGACCGCCTCGGCGTACAGCCCCGGGGCCGATCGCAGCTGCGGTGGCGCCGCTTCGGCCATCACCCGGGCCGCCTCGCGCCGCGAACCCGCGTCGGGCTGCTGGGTCAGCAACATCGCGGCCGGCCACGCGGGATCCAGCCCGGAGTCGCCGATCGTGTGGGCGATCCGGTCGAACCCGCCCACCGCGGCCACCATCGCGGCCGCATCGACGAACGCCTCCTGGATCAGCACCGACCACTCGGTGACCCGGATCTCATCACCGCGGCCGGTCCGGTGGGGCTCGCCGTCGAGGTCGCCGAGCGCGAGCTGGGTGCCGGGATCCACGACCACGATCCCGCGCTGGCGGGTGAGCGCGGGGAGATCATCGTGGGGTACGCAGACGAGGTGCAGCTCATGCTTCACCGCCTCGGCGAGCGTGCCGGGGCGCTCGAGGGTGGAGAAATAGAACCGGCGTGCCGTGCCCGCCGACATCGCGAACGACACCGCCGCGATCCACTGGGCGGCCTCATCGACATCCTCGACGCCGACGACGACCAGGGGGCCGCCGGCCATCGCCGCGCGCACCGCGTCGGCCACGATGGCCAAGGTCTGCAGCCGCCAGCGCCGGGGCGCGAACAGCCACGAGGCGACGGTCTCCCGGTTGACCGGGCCCGGCGCCGGCGGCTGCGCATCGGTCAGGGCGGCCCGGAGGACGGCCTCGGGGCCGAAGGGGGTCAGCCAGTCCGGGCTGCGCCACCGCTCGATGGGACGCAGTTCGTCTGGTGCATCGGGGTTGCGGTCCAACACGACGTGGGCGAAGACGTTGCCGGGTCGCCCGGAGGCATCGTTGCCGGCAGGCACGTGGTGCCACAGCGCGGTCTCGGCGCCCAGTGCGCGCGCCCGGGCATGGACGAGCCGCCGCGGCAACTCCTCCAGTTCGGCCGGTGTCGGGAAGCGCGGCAGGGTGACGCCGGCGTCGAACTGGGTTTGCACCCGTCCGCGCAACAGTTCCTGCTCGGCCCGGTCCATCGCGCCGGTGGTGTCCTTGACCTGCCAGCCCCCACCGGTGCCGTCATTGCGGTCGAACGACGAATAGGTCAGCTGGGCCCACCGATCCACCACCTCACCCACCGCCCAGATAGAGCTGAGCCACCGGTGGATCGAGCAGGGCGATGGCGCTCCGCTCGGGATCGGGGGCCATGTCGACGAAGACCCGCACCCAGCCGGTGCGGCCGGTGACATCGGCGATCCAGCCCGGCTCGGACCAGTTCGGCGACAGCGCCCATGGCCGGAACCGCGGCGACGGCTGCTGGTTGGGGTTCTGGTCGGCGAGCCAGGTGCGGATGGGTTCGCCGTCGTTGACATCCAGCGGCAACCGGTGCGGGTTGTGGACCAGGGCGAAGGTGGGCGAGACGGAGTAGTCCCGGTCGGCGCGGACAACGACGAGCAGCTGGACGGGTCCGGGCCCGTGCTGGGGACGGCGGATGCCAAGGGCATACCACAGCGTCGCCAGCCCCTTGTAGCGCACGGTCGCCGGCAGTCCGTGCACGGCGTGGCCGCCTGCGAACGAGACGGGCAGCAGGTGCAGGTCGCAGCCGACCGCGTCCAGCGGGCGCGCAAAGTGGAGACCACCCAGGCGGATGTAGGCGTCCTCGGAGATCTCCGCGATCGGCTCCGCGCCGTCGATGGCCGCCTGAGCCGGCTGACCGACCGGCGAGGCGTACACCTTGATCGCGGCCGCCCCCGCGGGCCAGTCCATCGTGAGGACCTGTTCGCTCACTCGCTCCACGATGCGGGCGTCGGTGACCATGCCGGTGCGGACCTGGGAGGTCGTGCGGCCTACCCGCACCTGGTCCTCGACGAGGGTGACGGGGGTGAAATAGGTCCGCGACCAGCCCCGCGGCCAGGGGACGTCCCGCATGCTGCAGCGACCGTCCTCGATCACGATCGGGTGGGCGAGGCGGTCATCGGGCTGCAGGCCCATCTGGGGCAGTGCGGACTCCTCCTCGGTCTCGGCGTCCGCCCCGGCGCGGGGGCCGTCGGCGGTGCGATAGATCACGACCCGCCCCGACGGCGGCGCGGTCCAGGTCAGGTCGAACCGCGGGTGGTCCTGGTCGTCGCCGAGGGTGCAGGTGAGGTCGGTGACGGGGTGCAGCACGGCCGAGGTCGTCACCGGGACCACGCTCGGCAGCGAGAGTTGCGGGACCCCGTCGACCTCGGCCTCCACCAGCAACTGATAGAGATAGCGCCGCCCGGACTCGGCTGCATCGTCGACGAACCCCGTGACGTTCGGGGTATCGGTGCAGATCCGATAGGTCGGGTCGCCCGTCCCGGACCCGGCGCGCTCGGCCGGGACGCGGAAGATCTGTACGCCCCGGACGTTGCCGCTGAGCATCCACTGCCCGATGACCCGGCCCTCGTCCTCGCGGATGTCGATATCGGTCGGCTTCGCGACCACCGGCAGCCGGGCGTGCAGCCGCGGCTGCTCGAACAGTGCCTCCTCGGTGGTCGCACCGGAGTTCACCCAGACCTGATAGTGGCGCACCGCCGAGGAGAACGGCCGGGGATCGACCAGCACCGGGTGGCCGGTGATCGCGATCGTCTCGGCCATGTCGGGCGACACCGGGGCGTACTCGTCATGGCACACCACGCGATAGATCGTGACCGGGGCGGTTTCCGTCGGCCCGGGCCAGCGCAGCGTGAGCGCACCATCCGCGCGGGTGCTGGCGCGCAGCGGCACCGGCTCCCCCACGGGCTGGCTGAAGTCCATCGACGCGAATCGGCTGAGCTCCTCGCTCAGCTCCAGCGGCTGTTCCCAGGTGAGGGCCTGTGGGTTCAGCGGCTGGTTGTCCGGGACCGCGGCGGGCGGACCGCCCTGGGGCGCGACCCCGGCCGGCCCGCCGGGCGAGACGGGCGAATGGAAGGGCTCCTCGTCGTCGGACAGGCCCAGCTCCGCGGCGATGCGCCCGGCCAGGGGCTTCAGCGAGGCGGGCAGGTTCGCGGCGACCTCGTCGGTGGTGCGGGCACCGGAGTTGACGATCTGGCGCACGTGCCGGTCCTTCAGGTCGTGCAGACCCTCCCGGTTGCGCCACACCAGCAGCCGCTGCATCGGATCCTCGGCTGCGACCGGCTCCGGCTCCGGGACGGGGGCCGGAGCCGGCTCCGGGGCCGGGTCGGGCACCGGGACAGGCCCGGGGGCCGGGAAAGCCGGCGGCCGGGGTTGCGGGGGCGGAGGTGGTGGAGGTGCCGGCGGGGGCACGGCCTCGGCCGCCGCACCCACACGCTCGAATCGATCGGGCCCCGCGGCGGACGCCGCCGACGCCGGCCAGCCGGCCCCGCCCGGAGGCTCGCCCGAAGCGAGCAGCATGAGGCGTTGCCGCAGCAGGTTCCGCCGGTCCCACCACTGGCCGGCCTCGCCCTGGCGGCCGGCGGCGAAGAGTTCGCGGGCGCGGGCTTCGGCCTGCTCCATCTCCCGGGTGAGCTGGTCCATCGTCGCCGGCGCCGGGGCTTGCGCCGCCGACGGCTGGCTGGTGGCCGGTCCCTCGACCACGGTCCCCGCGGACGCAGCAGTCTGGCGCCCGGGCGGGGGCTGGTGGCCGGGAGCCGGGATCGGCGGCCCCGTCGGGGCGAGCCGCAGGGCGTCGGAGACCGGATCGGGGTGGCCCTGGTCGGACAGCCACATGAGGTGATGCAGGACGTGCAGCCACCGGTTCACCAATGGCGTGCGCAGCCCGGGCGGCACGGCGCGCGCCATCGCGATGTGGATGAGCTCGTCGTTGGTGGGCACCAGCTCACCGTTCTTGCGCTGCACGAATGCCCACGCGAGCAGCACTTGGCGCCGGCGACCGGCTTGGTCCATCATCGCGGCACCCCCTCAGAACACCTGACCCTGGCCGGGCGCCTGCACCGGCGGCTTGCCCGCCGGGAAACCGGGCGCCGGACCGGGGGCCGGGCCACGGCCCGCGAACGGATCCGGGGGCACAATGCTGGCGGCCGCGCCGTCGGTGTCGGGGGTGACCCGCTCCCCCAGATCGAACGTATAGTCCGGCAGCCCCGCGCCCAGCTCCACCAGCACCGCCTTGCGGTCCAGGCCATCGATGCGCTCCACCGGCCAGGTCTCCACGACCTCGTCCTTGCTCTCGAGCCGGGCCTCGCGCCCGAGCACGCCGGCGTCGAACTTCCCCCGGGTCGCACGCTGTTCACCGACACCGGCCATGAACTCGTCGGAGGACAGGGCGGCCTCGGCGTCCTCGCGCCCGGGCAGGACCACCCGGGTCACCAGTCGCGAACGATAGTCGGGCTGGGCCAGCCGCTGCATCGCGAAGAACCACAGCTGGTCCCCGGCGGCGTTGCCCACACCGCCCCGCTCGAGCTCGTCGGCCCACGCGGTCAGGGCGGACTCGCTGACCCCCGCCCGCGAGGCGAACATCCGCCGTGGATCGGCGCTCAGATCCTGCCCGCGGACGCCCAGGCGCGCGCCCGCGTCGTTGAGCGTGGCCAGCCAAGGTCCGCTGAGCCACCCGGTCTGATAGAGGTCACGACGCATGAGGGAGACCACCTCGGCCGCTGCCTCGGAGTCGACCTCCGCCCGGCCCACGCGGGTGCTGAGCGGGAAGCCCTCGGCGATCATGCCCTTGTCGAGCCGGGCACGGCTGGTGTCGCCGAACGGCGCGTGCAGCACCACACCGAGCACGCGCGTCCACTCCAGGAACTGGCCATAGGCCTCGGTCTGGCGATGCAGGTCGCGCAGGGCGATCCGCAGGTTTGCCTCGTTGGCCTCGGCCTGGGACAGCTCGGCGCGCCGCCGGTTGAGATCGCGGAACAGCTCCCGCTGACCCTGGGCGAACAGCACGAACGAGCCGCCGAGCCAGGCGAGCAACCCGGCACCGCCGGCGGCGAGGGCCCCCCACCAGGTCAGCAGGCTGGTCCCGACCAGGACACCGAGCACGATCGCGAGCCCGAGGAACGAGAACAGCAGCGTGCGCATCCACGCGGCGATCCGCTTCTGCCGGGCCTGGGTCTCGGCATTGGAGACATCGACCTCGTTGCCGCCGGAGACGCTCGACATCAGCTGCTGGACCTCGTTGGAGGTCTGGATCAGCTGGTTCGACAGCAGCTGGCCGGTGCGCGCCGCATAGGACCCGCCGGTGCGTTGTTGCCACGCCTCGAAGTCGCGCATGGTCGCGTCGGCGTCGCGGGCGAGCGCGGGCTGGCCGCCGACCTCGCGCAGGCGCATGACGAATGTGTGCTGGCCCAGCGGATCGGCCGCGCGGACATCGGCGATCCCGATGGCGGCGGCGATCCGCCCGGGCACGGCGAAGGCGTCGGGCGGGCCGGGTGCACAGTCGGCGACACGGCGCAGCACCCCGCGCTCGGTGCCGACCTGGATCGGGGTGGTGCGCGACCGCTCGCCGGCATCCATCAGCGTGAGGCCCGACTCGACGTAGTCCTCCCAGACCGCCGAGAAGTCGCCCGCGACCTCGTGGGTGCGGGTGCCGGCATCGAGCTGCTGGTCGAGCTGGGCGGAGGCCCGGCCGACCTCCCGCCAGTCCGCCGCGCCGGCCGCGAGCTGACCCTGGGCGACGACCGCGTACGCCGACTGGTCGCCCCCGAAGACCGCCTGCTGGGTGCGGTTGGCGATGGCGGTGCTGACATCGCCGAAGACCATGGAATACCACTTCATCGGGGCCATCGTGACCGAGGCGCCGATGAACTGGAACAGCCACTTGAGGGCCTGGCCGGCGCCGACGTTCTGGGCCTGCACGGCCGCGGGCGCGACCCGCTCGCCGCGGAAGAGCCCGGCGTGGCGGCGCAGCACCGCGTGGGCCATGTCGTTGGCGGCCATCGCGGCGTCGTCGATATAGACCGCCTGCGAGCCGTGCTGGCGTGGCAGCGGGACCCCCTCATCGAGGGACAGCAGCCCGGCCCGCACGTGCTCGGCGACGACGGTCGCGTCGAGGTTGCGATAGAACGAGCGCACGAGCCGCAGCGTCTGCCCGAACGGTGCGGGCACATCATCGAGCGGTCCGGCGTCGAGATCCCGCCACAGCCCGGCCACCCCGGCGACGCAGGCCGCGGCATCGGGGGCGATCTCGATCGGATCCGTGCTGGGCCGCAGCACGCTGTGACCCAGCCCCGGGCCCCGGGACTCCTCCGGTGCGATGACCAGGTTGTGCCAGCCCTCGCGAGCCAGGTCGGCAGCGACCGGGCCGCTGTCGGGCCTCGTCACGACCAAGCGGATCAGGTCGACGTGGCCGACGGCGGAGGTGTTGAGCACCGCCTGGTGGAGGTGGTGCTCAACCTCGCTCGGCACGCCCTCGGCCCCGGCGACGGCCGGGACGAGGACCACCAGGCGGACACGGTCGAACCGGCGCCCGGTCAGCGTTGCCTCGACGGTCGTGCCGGTGGCCCGGCCGCCCTCAACCAGCAGCGCGGGCGTCCGCCCCCGGGTCGGCCGGGCACCAGGGGCGGCACCGTCGCCGGTCCAGGCCGAGGTCTCGACCCACAGATAGGGGTGCAGCAGATCGGGGGTGGACCAGTCGGCGAGCGTCGCCCCGACGGCGGTGAGTGGCCCGGGCGGACAGACGAGAACAACCAGTGACGCCATCAGAAGGCACCGCCGATGCCAGGCATCTCGATCCGCTTGGCCTCGACCGCGATCGGCGCCTGCGCGCCCGCGGTCGTCGGGTTGAGCGCCTGCTTCTCCGCGTCATCGATCATCGTGGTCAGTTCCCCGCACGCCCACCACACGTCGGCCGCGACGTCCCGGAAGATCGGCGACTGGGCGGCGACCGAGCGGTCGTCGATGACGGAGAACGTGCCGCCGCCGGGGGCGCCGTCCTGGCCCGGTGCGAGGAAATGCACGCCCGCCAGGTCCCGGATCGCGGCGAGGAAGCTGCGCGCGGCGTCGGCGCGGGCCGCAGGGTCGGTCGCCTGGGCGGCATCGGGAACGCGCGAGGGCGCCCCGGAGCCGATATCGCCGTCGGTCAGCCAGTCGATCAGCACCTGCTTGCCGGAACGCTCGACGATGCCGGCCGCCGGCCCGAGCGGGCTGGCATCGAACAGCCCGCGCAGCACCCGATAGGGCGCCATCGAGCCCATCACCGGGTTCTGGTGCGAACGCGCCATCGCGATGAGGATCGACTCCAGCACCGCGGGCAGCCAGTCATAGGACGCCATGAACCGCTCCGGCGGAGTAAGCAGCGGGTGCGGGAACGACAGCCACTCGCGGTTGCCCCGGTCGAACACCTCGACCGGGGCGTTGAACGGCGATTCCGGGATGCGCAGCGCCCCGATGATCTGGCCGAGGAACCAGCCCGCGACCATCGCCCGCCGCTCCGGCTCGGCCATCGGCAGCGCCGAGTGCAGCGGCCGGGCCCGGCGGTTGGCCCAGAACGCTTCCCGGCCGGCGGGCGAGGTCGTCGACCACTGCTCGGCGACCGGGCGCAGCACCGAGTCGAAACAGATCGGCGCATAGAGCGGATAGGACCCGAAGATGTCGAGCCGGCGGACGTGGTCGGAATCGTTCACCGACCGCAGGTAGTTGTCGCGGGTCGAGGTGTCGATCTGCGGGTTGTTGATGATGACCCGCTCCAGCGCCTCGGCGACCGGCAGGTCGGCGAACGGCACCGCCGAGAACTTGAACCGGTATTCCACGCCCTTGCCGCCGTGCAGCAGCGCCACCGCCGCATCGTTCGCCGAGATCAGCGGCAGCGCCAGCGTCAGCGCCTGGTTGAACTTGCCGGCGATGTCTTCGATGCGACCGTGCCGCTCGGACTCCGCGGCACCCACTCCCCGGACATAGTCGCGCAGCGAGACCGAGCAGAAGCGGTGGAACGACTGTTCCGGGCGCGCGACGAACATGCGGGCGCGGTTGAGCAGCTCGGCCGGGCGCGCGTGCACATCGAAGCGGGCGCGCGCGGGCACGACGGACTCGCCGTTGTAGGGGTTGGTCTGGAAGGCCCGGCACTGCCAGGCGGAGGTCAACTCGATCAGCCCGCCCGGCGGGCGTACGCCACCGGTGGTCTCCCACAGCCCGGAGACAACCCGGGTGACGACGCCACCGCGGGCCTGGGCGAAGCCCATCCGCGACCCGGGCGCGGCGGCGTCACCGCCGACCGCGGCCTCGATGTCGACCGTGTACTGCGGGAGGAACTGGGCCGAGCTCGTCAGCAACACCTCGTTGTTGGCCTCGTCGAACCGCTCCGGGGCCTTCAGGTCCTGATCCGACGGCCACGCTGCATATTCGTTGGTGGCAAGGCGGGCGAGCCCGTCGTGGCGGGCCTGGGAGGCCCGGGCCTGTTCGAGGATCCGCTGCTGCTCCGACACCGCGTCGCCGAGCGGGTTGAGCACATCGGTGAGGAACGTCCCGAGCACCTCGGCGAGCATGCCGGAGGCCTTCGCATAAACATGCTGGATCACCGTCGCCGCGACCCCGTCGGCCAAGGCCGTCATGATCTGCTGGCCGCCGGCGATCTTGCCGCGGATGCCGTTGAGGGCGACCGCGACCTGCTGCGGGACGGCCGCGATATCGGTGCGATCCCACTGGCGCAGCTCGTTGGCGGCCGGGATGACCGATTCGCGGATGTGGTTGCGGAGCCGCTCGATGACCGCGGCCGCATAGGGCAGGCCGAGGCTCGCGATCGAGCGTCCGATCACGTCCATGAGGCGCCCGAGGAGGGCCTGGTGCCAGTCGAAGGCCCAGTTGTAGGCCTCGCGGGTCGCGCCCTCCGACAGCATCGCCCGGCGCGAGTTGAGGATGTTGGTCAGGATCGGCGTCCACTGGCTCGCCTCGTGCCCGTCCGGTGGTGGGAGCTGGTTCATCACCTCGGTCGTGACGATCTGATAGGCGGCACCGGTGACCTTGTCGCGCGGCATGGCGAGGTTCATCAGCCACTGGGCCAGGCCCTGGGAGTCCTTCGCGGAGGCGGAGTCGAACATCTGCAGGTCGGCGCACAGCCGCGCCCACTGGGAGTTCAGCAATGCCCGGACCTGCTCTGTGCCCGAGGCCGTATTGCCCTCCTGCAGGTGCCCGTCGAGCAGCCGGTCGACGCTGGAGCGCGCGATCCGCTGGGCCGCGTACTCCGCGTACCGATCCCGGCCCATCGACAGCGAGGCGAACCCGAACGAGCCCCACGGCAGCGGGTCGCCCTGGGCCCCCCAGCCCAGATAGGACGAATCCGGCGGCACCGAGCCGGTGTTCCCGAGGTCATAGGAGACGAACTGATCGGTCGCCGTCTCCGACATCATCATTCCCGCGAGGCCGCGGGCGAGGCCGCGATAGACGGCCTTCGGCGAACCGTCGCCGAACATCGTGCGCTGCGAGCCGACGAACCGGCCCACCGGGAAGACGCGCGCGAACGGGATCGCCGCGCCCTGCCCGTATTGCTGGCCGAGCGCATTCAGGGTGTCCACATCGTGCTTCTGCGCCGCGCCGGTCTGGGAGGCGACGATCTCGCCGAGCATGGCGAGGGCGTTGGAGCGTACGCCGGACCGCGCGGATTCGGGCAGGGAGTCGAAGATGTCCGACGAGACCATGAACACGGCCATCAGCTTGGGATCGAGACCGTCGATCGTGGTGAGCAGGCGGCAGACGTCGAGCGCCATGGAGGCGCCCGCACCGCCGGCCATCGAGGAGACGACGAGGACGATCGGGACCTCGTTCTCGGAGTACGCCCCCATGCGCAACCGGTCGGCCACCGCCTTCATGTCGGAATGGGTCTCGACGCGATGGAGGTCCTCCCAGGCGGCGACCAGGCCGGCGCGCAGGGTGTCGGCCTTGGACAGCGTGATCATGCGGCCGACCGAGCGATACTGCCCGGCCCCGACCGAGATCGGGGTCGCGACGGCGCCCGGGTTGCGCGGCGCCCACGTGGCGATGGACCCCAGCGCCTTCGTGGAGGCCAGCTTGCGCGAGACCGCGAAGTCGAGGTCGGCATAGGAGCCGGACTTCGGCCCGAGCCCGAAATAGCGCCCGCCCTGATGCTCGACGTTGCCGAGCCCATCGGGCCCGCCCTCCTCGGCGCTGGGCACGTCCAGATGGACGAACTGCCAGCCGCGGGGCAGATGGTCGACGCCTTCAGCCATGAGGTCGGAGCGGAGCTGATCCATCATGTAGGCCATCGTGGATCCGCCGGATCCGCCGCAGCCCACAACCAAGAAGCGCCTCATCTGTGTCGGACTCCCCTCATCGACGTGGTCTTCGGAAGCCCGGCCCGCCGGACCGGGAACCCGGGTAGCAGCCTAAGCCCTGGCCGGGCGAAGCCCCGCATGCTCAGGTGAACGGATTGTGCGGTGGCTGTTGCTGTGGCGGCGGCTGCTGCTGCGGTGGCGGCGGCTGGCCCGGACCGCCCGGGAACGGGCCCTGGCCGCCGGGGAACGAGAACGGACCCTGATCCGGCGCCGGGCCGGGTTGGCCACCGAACGGGTTCACCGGTCCCCCGGGCCCGGGCTGACCAGGAGCCGCCGGGGCACCCGAGTGGCCACCGAACGGGTTGTCCGCAGGGGGTTGGCCCGGTCCGCCGGGGGCACCAGTCCCGCCGGAGCCACCGGCGCTGAGTCCGCGCAGTCCGGCGAACACCTGCGGGCCACGCCGGTTGAGGTCGTCCACCAGTTGCTGGCGCTGCTGCGGGGTTGCGCTGCCTTCGACGAGCAGCAGCGCCGTGGCGCTGTCGGCCGGCCCGGTGGGATCGTGCAGGAGCACCCAATTGTTGTGCACCGCCAGTGGGAGCCGGGCCTGGTGCCGGCTGCCGACGGGCTCGCTGTGGGCCGACGACGCGCCGACCTGCTGACCGGCGTCGACGAGGACCTCGCCCACGCCGAACGGCGACTTGCCGGCCCTGGTCTGGAGCCTGGCGCCACCGACGTCCACCGACCGCGCACCCCCGGACGGGATCTGCGCCATCGTGACCAGGTCACCGTCTCGCAGCGCGAGCGGCGCGCCGTCGCGGGTGAGTTGGAGACCGTTGCGGCGGACCGGGATGGCTTGGGTGAGCAATGGCCGGTCCGGGATCTTGGCCGTAGCCCACTTGGTCAGATAGAGCAGGGCCAACGGGATGCCGGGGCCGAGGATCAGGGCCGCGATCAGCGTCAGCGCGAAGTTGGCCTTGTTGAGCGGCCGGCGGACCTCGGCGTTGTAGTCGACCGTGAAGTCCTGGACCCGATCGGGCGACTCGAGTGAGGCCATCTTCACCGTGAACGTGCCGGTCAGCCCGCCGGACCCGGTCTGGTCGCTGGCAAGCGTGAGCGGCAGGTCCTGACTCGAGCCCTCCTCCACGCGCATGCAGGAGTCCTGGCTGCTCGCGGCCGAGGTGATCGAGACGGCGGTGATCTCCGCCGGACCGGTGCGGATCTCCGGCGGGGTCGTCGAGTCGAGCCAGACGCAGCCCGGGCCATGCGCCGCCAGGGCGCCGCTGAGATTGACCGGACCCTCGACACTGCCGAAGTTGACGCTCGAGTCCACCCGACCGAAGCCGACCGGGGCGAGCACGGTGAACGGGATATCGGCGAGTTGCGGGCGGAGCTCGGTGCCCGGGACGTTCTCGTTGGTGCGGGGATCCTGCCAGCCGGCGGTGGTGACCTGCAACGACAACCGGATGGAGGCCGGGCCGGGCTGGAGGTTCGCGGCGTCGAGGCGCTGCGGGGTAGTGATCTGGTCGCGTCCGAGCCCGCGCGCGATGGGGTGCTCGTTGCCATCGGCATCGATCAGCGTGGCATCCAGCGATGCCTGGCCGAGCAGGACGGCGGGATCGACGGGCTGCTTGTCGGCGTTCTCGAGACCGAAGGTCACCTCGGGTTGCTCGCCCGCGCGGATCTCGGTGTTCTCCGCACCCGGCCACGCCGGGAACACATTGCCCGAGATGTGGATCGAGGTCCGCGACCGGGCCTGCGGATTCGTGCCCTCGGGGTCGAAGAAGATCAGCCGCCAGCGACCGGTCCAGACGTCATTGCGCCCGGCGGAGTCGAGATCGGCGGAGAAGGTCTTGCGGGACAGCCACGTCCACGACAGCCGGACTCCGTCCACTTCGGAGCGCTGCGGCTCGCCGAGCGGTGACTGCCGCAGCTCGACCTGCTGATCGGCCGGGCCGACGAGCACGATCCGGGGCTCCTCGATGTCACCGGAGCCAAGGATCGACACGGAGTCGATCGAGGCGTCGAGGACGAACGTGTGGGCGCCCTGCTCGCACAACTCGGCCTGCTCGCCCTGGCAATAGCGGCCCTCCTGGGTCCGGCCCTCACCGGTGATCCTGTCGAAGGCCTGGAGCATCGAGTCGATGTCCTGGGCGAGCGCGAACTGCCCGTTGCCGGGCTGGTCACCGCAGCCGCCCTCGGTGATGCGCCGCATCAGGTCGAACTCGGCGGAGTCCGCACCGCCGCTCGCGGTGAGACCGACGCCGAACAGGGTGATCGGCACGACCCGGAGCTGGTCGGCCAAGCCGCCCGGGCGGCACATGGACTCGGTCGCCGCCACCTTGGCCGCCTCGCGGTCGGCGGGCGTACGCAACGGGTTGTCCGGGGCATAGGGCCGGTCGATCGGGTTGTCGTCCTCGTCCGCAGCGCGGTCGATGTCGAGCGCACCGTCGGAGAAGAACACCAGGCCCTGGCAGGAGTCCGCGGCCTCCTGCTTGCGCTGGCTGAGTTGCTGACGGGCACCGTCGAGGCCGAGCCAATAGTCGGTGCCCTGCCCGGTGTTGCGGGCCCGATAGTCGCGGATGTCGTCGAGCACCTGGTCGACCGTGTCGCCGTTGAGCTTCTCCCACGACGTGCCGGGCTCATAGCGGTTGGCGAACCCGGCCAGCGAGACGTTCAGCTCGAGCTTGCCCTGATCGGCCGACTTGGCCAGCCGCCGCAGCAGATATTCACCCGAGGTCACCCGGGCGCCCTCCGCATCGGTCGACTGCAGCGAGGCGGAGGTGTCGATCAGCACCAGCACGTCCCCGCGCTTGGAGCCGTTGAGACAGGCAACGTATTTGTCGGCCGCCGTCTCCGCGGCCTGCGCGGGCAGCGTCTGGGTGAGGCCCAGCGCGATTGCGCCGGCCAGGACCAAGAGCCCGGCGAGGAGCGCCGACGCGGAGCGATGAAGGATTCTCACAGCCGGCCCACCCAATCGGCGATGCGCCAGGCCGGGGCCAGAATGCAGAGCAGGCAGACCCCGATGGCGACGTAGTGCAGCGGTTTCACCCAGCCCGGCGCGGCGTACAACCCCGAGGATCGGGCGAACGTGTCCTTCACCACGAACAGCGCCAGCAG
>JAUNRO010000030.1 GCA_030544185.1 Propionibacteriaceae bacterium
AGCTCCGTGCGAAGCGCGTCGACCCTGGTCAGCGCATCGTCGACATGGCCGTGGACCTGGCTGAGGACGAGGCGCCCGAAGCGGTGGTGAGGCGAGCCGTGGTCGAGCTCGGCCACGTCGACGTGCTCATCTGCAACCACGCCCGGTCCGGTGGTGACGGGGCCATCGGCGACCTGACTGCCGAGATGCTGGATGTGCACTGGGCGGTCAACGCCCGATCGTCGCTGCTGCTGGTCCAGTCGTTCGCCGCGCAGCACGACGGCCGACCGGGAGGTCGGGTAGTGCTGATGACCTCCGGCCAGGGGCTCGGGCCAATGCCGGGAGAGGTGGCCTACGCGGCATCCAAAGCGGCGTTGGCGGGCGTGACGATGACTCTTGCCGACCAGCTGGCTGACGTTGGCATCACGGTCAACACCATTAATCCTGGCCCGGTCGACACCGGCTATATGACCCCCGAGGTGATGGCCCATGTGGCACCGATGTTTCCCTTCGGGCGGATGGGAGAGCCGGACGATCCAGCTCGCTTGGTGGAGTGGCTGGTCAGTGACGAGGGGCGGTGGATGACTGGCCAGGTTCTCAACACCGAGGGTGGGTTCGCACGCTGGCGGCCCCCCACGTCATAACACCCCGGGGAAGGATCGTCGTCCACCACTGAGGTGCATCATGACTGAGAAGCTCGATCCTCCCATCCATCCGGGCGAAATCCTCCAGGAGGACCTCCTGAACGGTTTTGGCGTCGTGACCCTTCCGACCGAACTGCCTCGCCTTCGCGGCGTTTCGGTGGTGCTCCGCGCCTTTGATGAGCGAGACGTGGACCTGGTGGTCTCAGTGGCCAGCGATCCTCTGATTCCACTGGTCACGTCCGTTCCGACGAGTGGTTCGAAACACGATGCGACGGCCTACATCGAGCGGCAACATTCGCGCCTTGCGGCTGGCGCCGGATTCTCATTCGCGATCGCGGACGTGCACCCTGACGAGGCCGTCGGTCAGATCGGGCTGTGGCTCGGTGACATTCAAGAGGGCAGGGCCTCGATCGGCTACTGGATTGCGCCTCAGTTCCGTCGCCGCGGGTACGCCAGGGCGGCGCTGTCCACGTTGACGGAATGGGCTTTGACCCAAGATGAAGTGCACCGCGTGCAGCTGCTCGTCGAGCCAGGGAACGAGGGCTCGTGGCGAACTGCGGAGGCCTGCGGCTACGTGAGGGAAGGACTGCTCCGGTCGTGGCAGCAGGTGGGCCCCGCGCGAAAGGACATGTTCATGTACAGCGTGGTGAAGGACCGGTAGCCCTTCGTCTTAGGGCACACGGCGAGCAGGGCGACCGTGCGAATCCGTGAGCTTGCGAGCGGAAAGCTCAGTCTCCGGCGACGGCTCGTTCGATCGCCGCGACGTCGATCCTCTGCATCGTCTGCATCGCCGCGAACGCTCGTGCGGCGACCTCGGGATCCGACGAACCGATTGCTTCGCTGAGCACTCTTGGCGTGATCTGCCAAGACACTCCCCACCGGTCCTTGCACCAGCCGCAGGCGCTCTCTCGCCCACCGTTGCTGACGATGGCGTCCCAGTAACGGTCGGTCTCAGCCTGGTCGTCCGTCGCGATCTGGAACGAGAACGCCTCGCTCTGGGGGAAGGACGGCCCTCCGTTCAGACCCAGGCAGGGGATGCCGCAGACTGTGAAGTTGACCGTGAGGGCGTCACCGGCCTTGCCTCCGGGGAAGTCCCCGGGGGCTCGGTGCACGGCATCGACGCGGCTGTCGGGAAAAACCGAGGCGTAGAACTGCGCGGCCGCCTCGGCGTCATCGTCGTACCACAGGCAGATCGTGTTCTTCGGAATGGCCATCGAGTCGGCTCCTTCGCGAGGGTGCACTTCCACGCTAGCGGCGGTCGGCGGTCGTTCGCTGACGTCGAGACTCCTTGGCGCCAGCGAATGACGTGTCAGGTCCCCGGACTCAGCTTGCCCGATAGGCTCGATACATGGTCGGCGCGGCGTTCCAGACAGAGATCGACGCCAGGGAGTTGTCGGGTGGGAGGTCGCCGCACCATCGCGGGCCACCTGGTCCGGGGTGGATGCCTGCACGTCGAGCCGCCGGGGCCGGACGACTGGCAACCACTCTCAGACTGATCAATCACAGGCCGCACCTGCGGCACGAACCACGGAGGAATCATGGCTCAGAACACCGCGTTGGGAGCACGGCCATGACGCCCGAGCAGACGGTCCTCATCGAACGAATCCGGACGCTGATCGCCGGCGAACCCGTGGTCCGCGAGGTGTCGATGTTCGGCGGCAGGTCGGTGATGCTGAATGAGAAGATGATCCTCAGCGCTCTGAGGGCCGGTGGACTGCTCGTGCGAGTCGATGCTGACCAGCACAACGCACTCCTCGAACGCTCTGGAGCGATGCAGGCTGAGATGGGACGGGGCCGCGGCATGGGCCCGGGCTGGATCGAAGTCGATGCCGAGACGATCCGCAGCGACGAACAGCTGTCGTTCTGGGTCGAGGTCGCAATCGACTACAACCGCACCGTGACTGGTGCGCGCTCGTGAACGCATTTCAGGGCCTGTCACCCGAGGTGTTCGCCCCCACAACTCCCGCGACGCCCCCATAGGCCACCTCACGCCCCCCAGGCACGGGGGGCGAGCCTGCAGCAAAGGGGGCACAGACGCAGAAACGCTGAGGACCGCGAGGTCGATCTCATGGTGATCACGACCGGGCCAGCCGCCTGTCGTCGTCCCGATGGCTTTGCTGCCGTCCCTTTGGCGCTCTTGGGGCCATGAGGCGCGCGTCACCGGTTTGAAGACGAGGTCGCGAGCCGGTTGGAGACTTGTAACAAAACCGTCCGGTCGGTACAGTTCCGGACCGTGAAACGGTCCTCCGCGCAGCCACGGGTGGTCTCGACACCGCTGCAGCGGTGGACCTTCCTCGTCGTCATCTCGCTCGGCCTGCTCATGATCGGGGTCGACAACTCCATCCTCTACACAGCCCTCCCGCAATTGCGCGAACAGCTAGCGGCGACCGAGACCCAAGGCCTGTGGATCATCAACGCCTACCCACTCGTGCTGTCCGGGCTCCTGCTCGGCACCGGCACGCTCGGTGATCGAATCGGCCACCGTCTGATGTTTCTGCTCGGACTCGCCCTGTTCGGGCTGGCATCGCTGGGAGCGGCCTTCTCGCCCACCGCCTGGAGCCTGGTCGCGGCCCGCGGTCTGCTCGGTCTCGCGGCCGCCGTCATGTTGCCGGCCACGCTCGCGCTGGTCCGCATCACTTTCACCGACGAGCGCGAACGCAATACGGCCGTGGGTGTGTGGGCCTCGATCGCCGTGCTCGGCGCAGCGGCCGGCCCGGTGGTCGGCGGGCTGCTGCTCGAACACTTCTGGTGGGGCTCGGTGTTCTTGATCAACGTGCCGATCGTCGCGGTTGCGCTGATCGCCACGTGCGCGATCGCGCCGCCGAACGTTCCCAACCCCGCCAAGCGGTGGGACGCGGTTTCGTCCGGCTTCGCCCTCGTCGCTCTCTCCGGACTCGTGCTCGCCATCAAGGAGGGGGTCAACCCCGATCGCTCGTGGCTCGTGCTGTCGATCGCCCTCGCCTCAGCGATCCTCGCCGGCATCGCGTTCACCCACCGTCAGCGTCGCCTGGACGACCCGCTGCTCGCGTTCGACGTCTTCGCCTCGCGCATCTTCACCGGCGGCGTGTCAGCGGCCGCGGCGGCGATGTTCGTCGTCGCGGGTCTGGAGCTCATGACGACCCAGCGCTATCAGCTCGTGGCCGGCTATTCGCCGCTGGACGCTGGCCTCCTGGTCATCAGTGTGACCCTCGCGGCCTTCCCCTTCTCGATTCTGGGTGGCGCCATGCTGCATCGGGTTGGCTTCTTGCCGCTGATCGCCGGCGGCTTCGCCGCGATCGCGCTCGGCGTGGCACTGGCCGCCTGGTTCAGCCATCAGGGTTGGCTGTCCGGCTTTGTCGCGTCACTGCTGCTGGTCGGCGCCGGCGCCGGGTCGACGATGTCGGTCTCCTCCACAGCCATCATCGGTGGCGCGCCCGTCCACCGCGCTGGCATGGCGGCGGGTGTCGAGTCGGTCTCCTACGAGTTCGGCACCCTCATCTCGGTCGCCGTGCTCGGCAGTCTGCTGCCCGTTCTGTACGCCGGCGTCACCCCGGTGGGCACAGCCGGCATGCTGGCCGCGCTCGACGATCCCACCACCGCGGCCACCGCAGGCGCGGCATACGACCGGGCGTACCTGACGATCCTGATGATCCTCGCCGGTTTCGCCGCCGCGATGGCGAGCGTGACCGCATGGTGTTTCCGAGGCAACCCGAAAGGAGCAGCCGTTGCGCACCAATAAGCGAGCCCGGATCATCGACGAGGCCATCGGCATCATCGAGGCGCGCGGCGTCGAAGCGCTGAGCTTCGAGTCACTCGCCGAAGCGGCCAGGCTGTCGAAGTCGGGCATCCTCTATCACTTCCGCTCCCGACACGACCTGCTGCTCGCGATCAACCAGCACTTCGTCGACCAGTCCGAGGCGGAACTGATCGCCCTGGCCGGGGCACCGGCGGCCGAAGCGACTGCCGCGCAGCGGCTGCGCGCAGTGGTGCAACACATGGGCGCCAACGCGAACCGCGCCGAGTTGCTGATGTGCCTCGAGGCCGATGCCCACCCGGAGTTCCGGGCGCAGTGGGCCCGTCTCGACGAGGCCTGGATGCCGTCTCCGGAGAGCGCCTCGACCTCGCCCGACGCAACCGCCGCCTACTTGGTGCAGCTGATGGCCTACGGCCTGTGGGCTCACGATCACCTGCACCACGCCGCCTTGAGTCCAGCGGCCCGCGAGCAGCTGATCGAGGCGGTGCTGGCGTCCATCCCCGATCAGTAGGGCCGGTCCCGATCGCGGTCAGCGGTTGAGCCGCTCGATGATGGCCCGCGCGAGGAGGTGACAATGCCCACCGGTGCGCGCGGTGATGAGATCGCCGACGAGCTGATCCGAAAGCCGCGGGCCCGGCGGGCGCCGCTGGCGATCAGTGCTCCTCGCGCAGCCGCGGCGCAGTGAAGTCCTCGGGCCGGATGCCGCGCGTGTCGGCATAGAACTCCCGCAGGCGGTCCATGTCGGCGGCGACGTCGCCGGTGAGGTCGACGCTCGGGCCGAGCCCCGCTGTCCGGGTCGCCGAATCGACATAACCGAGGACCAACGGCAGGCCGGCCGCGCGCGCAATGCGATAGAAGCCGGATTTCCAGTGGGTCCGGCGCCCTCGGGTTCCCTCGGGCGTGACGACAAGGAAGAACCGGTCACCCGCCCCGATCCGGCGTACGACCTCGTCCACCAGACCGGCCGGATTGGCCCGGTCGACCGGGATGCCGCCCAGCGCGCGCATGACCGCGCCGAAGGGGAATCTGAACAAGGTGTGCTTGCCCAGCCACTTCGGCGAGAAGCCATGACTCCAGGCGATCGCGAGCATGACCACGAAATCCCAGTTGGAAGTGTGGGGCGCGCCGATCAGCACGGCCGACCCGGTGGCCGGTGGCCCCTCGGATCGCAGCCGATAGCGGGACAGCGCCCAGAAGCCGCGCGCGAGCAGAGGCCGAATGAACATGCCCCCAACCTAGGGGCATCGGCCCACGGCCTGGACGCCGCGGCTCACCGGGCAGCGGGATGATCAGTCGGTCTGGGTCTTCAGCCGTTCGTTCTCCGCGATGGTCGTGCGGTGGGTCTCCCGCTCGCGGACCAGCCACTCGGGCGGATCGGCGAGGAGTGCACCGATCTGGTCGGCGTCCTGGGGATCGGTCAGGCCGCCACGGGCGAGCCCCGACTTGGACACGCCCAGCTTCGCGGCCACGACATCCCGTGGGAACGGGCCGTTGCGGCGCAGATCGACGAGCCAGGTGGGGGGATCGGCGCGCAGGGCGTCGAGCTCGGCGCGGGTGATCGGGGTCGACCGGAACTCCTGCGGTGCCGCAGACAGCAGGATGCCCAGTTTGCTCGCCGCGGTCGCGGGCTTCATGGTTTGGCTCACAGCCGCAGCGTAGCCCGCCCGTCGAGGTGATCGAGGTGGCCGAGACCGATCCTCGCCGCGTTCTCGGAGGCCGGCGACCCCGGCGTACACCGCGATATATAATCCTCCATATAGAGCAGGGAGGGTGACATGGCAGTGACGAGCGTCGATCTGGATCCGCAGTTGCTAGAGCGCGCCAGGGAGCTGACGGGGGAGCGCTCCAACCGAGCGGTGCTCGATCTTGCGTTGCGACGGCTCATCGCGTCGAAGCAGAAGGGCGCGATGATCGACGGAATCGCCGAGCTCACCGACTTGGCCGCCGAGATTGGCGCACCGGTCGTCGCTCCCGATGCGTCGTGACCGACTTTTTGGTCGACAACTCTGTCTGGGCTCGCTTGGCAACAGGCGATCCCGCGATCACCGCCCGGCTGCGGCGGATCGAGCGCGCTCCCGCTGATCTGTTCGTCACCTGCCCGCCACAGGTGCTTGAGTTCTGCCACAGCGCCGGGACGCCAACAGAGCATGCGCGCTATCGCGAGCAGATCTCGCTCGGGTTCCCCCTGGAGCGCGCACCCGATGAGTCGTTGGTGCTCGACATCCAAAGTGCTCTGTGGAGCTCCGGTCTTGTGCGCGCTGCTGGCTCGGTGGACATCCTTATCGCGGGGTACGCGATCGCGAATGGCGCGACCGTGCTCGCCGCGGACCGCGACTTCGATCACCTCGCCAAGGTGATCGACCTGCAACACGAGTACGTTGCCCCCACCGCGCCGAACGCAATGTCAGAAACGCGCCGGTTGACCTGACGCCCGGTAGCCTCCCTGCGCTAGTCCCCCTCAATGCTGCGGGTCGTATCGGTGGCGAACCGGGCCTGAGCTGAACCCCGCGGTTCGGCACCTCAGCGGAACAGGAGCGGCTCCCCCCGCTGGGCGGGGCGGTTCGTCGTCGAGGACGGCGGTGATCAGGGGCGCATGCGCGAGAACCTCGGCGCAGGTGCCGAAGCCCGCGAGTTCGGCCAGCAGTGCCGCCGTCGGTGACAGGAGCCGGACGGTGCCGGCGGCGTACGCCGACAGCAATCCGGTGACCGGCTCCCACACCGCGCGGACGGCCTCAGTCGTCGTATTGCCCCAGCGGCCGGACTCCGCGGCCGGGACCGCGGTGACGAAGAACGCGACATCGAAGCGCCGCCGGCCGCCCGGTGGGGTCACCCAGTTGTCCCAGGGCACGAGGGCGGCGGGCTCGAGGAGTACGCCGCATTCCTCGGCGACCTCGCGGATCGCGGCCGCGACGAGCGTGTCCGCAGACGGCAGGGACGTCCGCGCCCAGGCCGGCGCGTGCTCGGTCGGTGCGACGACGCTGGTGGCGGCATCCGCCGGATCCACCCGCCCGCCCGGGAAGACGACGGCCCCGGCCGCGAAATCCATGGTGGCGACGCGATGCTGGGCGAACACCTCGAGCCCGCCGGCGCCATCGCGCAGCGGGATCACGCTCACCGCCGGTCGCGGGATCACGTCGGGCGCCAGCCACTTGCCCATGGCGACGGCGCGATCATCCGGCCCGGACGGCCCGTGGACGTCGGCGATCAGATCCCGCAGCCCGACCGGCAGACGGGTGGGTTCGGCGAACCCGAGGCGCGCGAAGAACGGCACCGCTGCCGGCTCCGGAGCGACCAGGGTCAGCGCGGACGCGCCACGGTCAATGACCTCCGACTCGACGGCAGCGAGAAGAGCGGTGCCGATGCCCGACCGGCGCCGCGGTGGCGCGACGGACATCTCCAGCAGGTGGAACCAGCCATCGGACTCCAGCACGTGAGCGCGGGCGATCGGAGTGTCGTCCTCGGCCACCGCGACCAGCGCGAAGCCCTTGCGGCCGACGGGCTCCTCCGCCGCAGTCGCCGGGCGGATCGTCCAGTCGATCTGCCGGTCGTGCTGCATGACGACACTGTGGCACAGTCCTGCCATGCATCGATTGTGGACCGTGCTGGGCGTGCTCGCCAGCATCTATCTGATGGCCTTCGGCGGCCTCGTGATCGCCCTCGGCGAAGCCGATGATTCGCCCGGTCTCGGTGGCCTGGGGCTGATCACGGCGTTCATCGGCGTCGTGATGCTGGTGCGCACGATCACTCACCGATAGAGATCGGCGTACGCCGTGCGGAGCTCGGCCTTCTGGACCTTGCCCATGACGTTGCGCGGCAGTTCCTCGACCACGATCACCCGCCGGGGTTGCTTGAAGCGCGCCAGCTTCCCGGCGAGCGCGGCGACGATGCCGTCGGGATCGATCGACGCGCCGGGCCTGGGCACGACCAGCGCGGTCACGCCCTCGCCGAGATCGGGATGGGGTGTGCCGATGACGGCGCTCTCCAGCACCCCGGGCAGCTCGTCGATCGCGTCCTCGATCTCCTTCGGATAGACATTGAAGCCACCGGAGATGACCAGATCCTTGTCGCGCCCCACGATGCGGAGATAGCCGTCCGGGCCGATCCGGCCCAGGTCGCCGGTGATGAAGAAGCCGTCCTCGCGGAACTCCTCCGCGGTCTTCTCCGGCAGCTGCCAATAGCCCTCGAACACGTTCGGCCCCCGCACCTCGATGAGCCCGATCTCGCCGTGGGGGAGCGGGGCGCCGGTCTCCCGGTCGGTGATCCGGACCTCGACGTCCCGCAGCGGCAGGCCGACCGCGCCGGCGATGCGCTCGCCGGCATAGGGGTTCGAGGTGATCATGCAGGTCTCGGTCATCCCATAGCGCTCGAGGATCGCGAAACCGGTGCGCTCGGCGAAGGCCCGGTGGTCCTCGACCAGCAGCGGCGCGGAGCCGGAGACGAACAGCCGCATCCCCGCCGTCGCCTCGGCGGTCAGCCCCTCGGACGCCAGCAGCCGCGTATAGACCGTCGGCACCCCCATCAGCACCGTCGCTTCGGGCATCAGGTCGATGACCTGGTCGGGGTCGAAGGAGGTCAGGAAGATCATCGTCGCCCCGGCGGCCAGCGTCATGTTCGCGGCGACGAACAGCCCGTGAGTGTGGAAGATCGGCAGGACATGGATGAGCCGGTCGGCGGCGGTGAACTGCCAGCACTCCAGCAGCGCGGCGCAATTGGAGGCCAGGTTGTCGTGTGTGAGCACCGCACCCTTCGACCGGCCGGTCGTGCCCGACGTATAGAGAATCGCCGCGTGGTCCTGCGCCCCGCGAGCGACGGCGTCGGTCCGTGGTGTCGTCGCCGCGGCGCGAGTGGCGAGCGTTCCGTCGCCGCGCGCGCCGAGGCTCTCGACGGCCATGGCGCCGCTCGCCCGGGCGTCGTGCTCGGCGAACGTGTCGGGCGCGCAGACGAACACCCGCGGGGCGGCATCGGTGAGGAAAAGGTCGATCTCCGATCCGGTGTACGCCGTGTTCAGCGGCAGGAAGACCCCGCCGACCTGCAGCGTCGCGAGATAGAGACAGATCGCCTCCGGGCTCTTGTCCACCTGCGCCGCCACCCGGTCACCGGGGCGTACGCCCAACTCGGTCAGGGCCCCGGCGAAGCGCTCGACGATCGCGCGCGCGGCGGCGTACGAAATTTCGGGCTGGCCCGGGCGCTCGAACAGACATTTGTCCGGGTGTGCCGCGACGGAGCCGAGGAAACTGCACAGGATGGTCTGCATGGCGCCTCGATCGTTAGGTGATGGATCGCACCCACATCATCGCGTGCCCGGCCGGTGCTGTGACAGCAGCAGCAGACAGGCATGCGAGAGATTCAACGCTTGCTGACAGTAGGTTCGTGCCTTCGTTTGTGCTGCTGTCGATTGCCGAGTGTCGCGGGCTCACTCGCCGACGCAGCGTTGCCCGCCCGCGATACCGTGCCGGGATGAGCGACTCCCCAGCCCCGGACGTCCTGCGCGTCGGCCACGTCCCGGGTGTGACGCTGACCAAGTGGCGTGCGCGTTGGGCGGAGCGTCTCAGTGCCCGGCTGGAGGTGATCGAGGTGGCCGAGACCGACCCTCGCCGCGTTCTCGAGGCCGGCGAGGTGGATCTGTGTTTTGCCCGGCTGCCCCTCGACACCGACGGGCTGCACGCGATCCCGCTCTATGAGGAGGTGATGGTCGCGTGGGTGAGCAAGGATCACCCGATCGCGGCCTATGACACCATCACCTGCGCCGACCTGGCCGAGGAGACCGTGCTCCGCGAGGTCGATGCCGTCGCGATCGACCGCGTGAACGCGGGCGCGGTGCTGCTGGTGCCCCTCTCGGTGGCCCGAACCGGCAGCCGGCGGGATCTGGTGCAGCGGCCGGTCACCGACGCCCCGCCGGCGCAGATGGTGCTCGCGTGGCGGACCGATCGGGAGGACCCGCTGATCGAGGAGTTCATCGGCATCGTGCGCGGGCGCACGGCCAACAGTTCCCGCACCAGTCGCGAGCGCGAGGCGCGGCGCGACGCGTCGCGCCCACGTGCGGAGCCGGCAGGGGAGCGACGCAGGGGCAGGCAGCGCGCACGGAAGCAGCAGGGACGCCGGCCGGGCACTCGACCCCGGCGTACGCCCTGATCGGCTCAGCTCACCCGACGCGCTGACTGCTGTGCGATGGTGAATAGCAGCTATTCGTTGACCAGAACGGGCACACCCACCGCAGCGGAGACAGCCGCGCCGGCCGCAGCTTCGGGCACAGGGATGGCGAAGTCCGTGGCCTCCTCCACGTGGGCGTCGTGGTCGTGGTCCTCCCCGTCGGCATGGTGGTCCCAGCGTTCGACTCCGAGCAACTGACCGTTGGCGTCATAGAAGCCGCCGACGACCTGGAGATCGATCAACGCGCTGACATCCGAGGTGACTCGAACGGAGCCGCTGATCTCCCGGCCGTCGAAGGTCAGGTCGTCGATCTCGAAACGATCGTCGAAGGGGCCAGCGACACGGATGGCCTCCCCGGGTCGTGGCTGGGCTTCCCGGAGGGACGGAAGATCCGGGTCGCCGCTCGGCGGCGTGAGCCCGGGCAATTCCGTCGCCACGGTCGTCGGGGCGGTTGGTTCGTGGTCGGTGGGAATGGCGGGATCGGTGGCTGTCGGCGCACTGCAACCCGTGGCGAGCACCAGGCCGAGCACGGCGACGGCGGCATAGATCTTCATGTGGTTCCTGGGTCGAGGCCGGGCAGTGGGCGACCGGAATCGCCCACTGCCCGCGGATAGGAGGACTGATCAGCGCAGACGCAGCGCGTCGGTGAAGATGTCGAACAGATCGGTGTTGTCGATCGTGCCCTGCATCTTCCCGGAGCCCGGTCCGTAGGCATAGACCGGCACGTCGGCACCGGTGTGGTTGCCGGACAGGTAGGAGAGCCACAGGCTCGCCTCGGGGCTGCCATCCTCGATGCCCTCGGCGTCATCGGGGGTGCGGAAGGTGGCCGGTGCGAAGTTGTGCGGGTCGTCCGCGCCGGCGCCGTTGATGATGCCGGTCGAACGGGTGGCGTCCTTCGTGTTGGTGCCGGCCGGGCGGCTCGGGGTCGAGCTGTTGGCCGGGTTGCTGCCGTCAACATTCACCGGAGGGTTGGCTGCCTCGGCGTTGGTGAAGGTGCCCTGCTCGATGATGTTGAAGCCGGCGCACTCGTGGTCGGCGGTGACGATGACCAGCGTGTTGCGATCGCGCTTCGCGAAGTCGAAGGCGACCTTGACCGCGTCATCGAACGCCTTCTGCTCCTCGAGCGTCTGGCCGGCGTCATTGGCGTGCGAGCGCTTGTCGATCAGCGCGCCCTCGACCTGGAGATAGAAGCCCTTGCCCTGGTTGGCCCGGCCCTTGTGGCCACGAGCATGATGGCCGCGTCCCTTGTGACGGTTGCCATCGGCGGTCAGCAGCTCGATCGACTTGGCGGTCATCTCCGCCAGGGTGGGCTCTTGGGCCTCGGGGGCGCCCGGGTTGAGCCGCTTGCTCTTCTCGACCGTCAGGTTGCCCTTGTTGAACAGTCCGAAGACTTTGTCGCCCCGGGCACCGGCGAGGTCGTCCCGGGTGGCCACGGTCTGGTCGGCAGGGGAGCTGAGGACGTCATAGCCCTGCGCGCGGAGGGCCTCCTCGTCTGCAGCATCGAACCGGCTGAGGCCGCCACCGAGGATGACATCGGCGGTGCCGTTGCGGGCGATCTGCTTGGCGACAGGCGTCACGCGGATGTCACTGGTCGGCAACTCGGTGCCGGTGATCGCGGTGTCCTGGCAGGACCTGGCCGAGTAGGTCGGTCCCTGGCACCCGCGCGCGAGCACGTGGCTCATCTGGCCGGCGGGGGTGGCGTCGGTGATCTCAGCGGTGCTCACGTTGCCCGTGCGATAGCCGGCCTTCTTGGCCATCTCCATCACCGTCGGCTTGACATTGCCCTCAGGATCGATGCCGAGCGCGGCGTTGTAGGTCTTGACGCCCGAGGACCACGCGGTCGCGGCGGACGCCGAGTCGGTGACGTAGTTCGGCGCAAAGCCCGGCTCTCCCGGCTGGGCCGAGTTCTTCTCGACCGCATAGGTCTTCACGAACCCGTGCACGGGCAGGGTCTCCATGGCCATGGAGCCATTGGCGCCGAAATAGCGCAACCGACCTGCGTCGATATGGGTCCGGCCCATGCCGTCGCCAACGAGATAGATGATGTTCCTGGCGTGGCTGCTGCGGCCTTTGTCAGCGTAGGCCGGCGAGGCAACGCCTGCCGACACGATCATCACGCCGGCAGCACAGACCGACGCAAATGCGGTGAACGAACGCTTCATTATTCCCTCCTGGGGGTGAGAGATCCGGCACTGGATCAGTGCCGCGTCAGGAACCTAACCCGAGGAGCTCAATGAATAGGTCGATAAAAGCGTGGGGAGGATGGTGCTTGAGTGAACATTCGGTGTTGTGAAAATGACCGCGGAGTACGCCGGATATCAGTGGATGAACTGGGCAAACGCCTCCGCCCGGTCGAGTCGCTCGCAGGGCAGGATGGGCGCATGACCCCGTGGGTGTTCCACGTCGATGCTGAGCTAACTAATTAACCGCGGAATGCACTCGGCAGGACGGCCAGCAGGCGTCCCCAGCTGGGATCTTCGGCGTACGCCGTCAGGCGCCGCGCGGTCTCCCGTGAGCCGCGGGCGGTGACGAGCCAGGGCGGCTTGGGGCACAGCGCGAACTCGTGGTGGAGCAGCGATCGCGGGAACGGGCGGAACGGGCCGCCGGCGACGGTGCGCTCGGTGTCGGCGAGCAGCAGCGAGTTGTGCACCACACCGCTGCCGCTGCCGGGTTCGTGGCGGGTGTGCCCGGGGTAGGCACCCCAGGGCACCGTCGGCACCGCGAAGACGAATCCGCTCCACACGTTGATGCCGATGACGCCATAGCGCAGGTCGGCGACCGCTTCGTCGAATTCCGCACCCATGGCGTGGCGGTTCTCCGGGGCGACGATGATGCTGGCGCCGAGCGTCCCCGCCACGTGTTCGTTGGCGAACCCCACGGCCGCCCGCAGGAACTCCGCGCCGGAGCCGGCGAGCGACGTGTGGCCGAGGGCCGGCGCGAAGAACTCTTCGGTGAACAAGTTCTCGTCGGGCTGGTCCGGCGCGAGTTCCACGAGATAGCAGCCGGAATAGAGCTCCGCATTCGGATGCGACTCCGAGAGGGCGGCCATGAGGCGGTCAGACCCGGCATACCAGGGATCGCGACGAGGGAGCGCACGCAGGACTTTGCGGATCTCGGTCAGGAACTCCCCGCGCTGGTTCCAGTCGCTGCTGAGGATGAGAATCTGGGTGGCGATGCAGTTGTGTCCCGAGTTGTGCAGGCGTTGGGAGACGACCTGTTCGGCCTGATAGCGCAGATCCGCGGCCGTCCACTCACCGGGCACCACGATCGTGGGGGAGACATTGCCGAGCTCGCTGCTGATCGACGCCGAGATCCTCGGCTCGTCGAACGCCCGCCGCTGTTCCCCTTTCGGGCCCGGGCCCCACACGATCGCGTCGTGGGTGGCCCGGCTCCCGGTGAGATGCACGTGCGCGATCCCCGGATGGCGGACCAGATAGTCGCCGAGCTCCTCATCACCGTCGACGATCCACAGCAGGTCCGCCTCGATCAGCGGCGCCAGCGCACGCTGATAGCCCGGCACGAGCCCGGCGAACACCGGGTTCACCTTGAGGATGCTCGCTCTGTTGTGGGTGACGAGTTGATCCAGGGCGTCGAGCGGGCCGATCGCGCTCACGTTTCCGGCGCCCAGGACTGCGGCCACGCCGGCCGCCCCGCGCTCGCGCGCGCCCAGGCCAGCCCGTGCCCGGACCTCGTCCGGCGTCACGCCGGGCCGAAACCACACATCGGCCCAGAATCCGTGGAGGAGGGTGCGCTCCTGGCCGTTCGCGGGGAGTACGCGCGCGGTGGTCCGGCCGCCGGGTCCCGTTCCGAGCCGCAGCCCGTCCGCGGGAGACCGGCCCTCGCTCAGCGACTCGAGGCTGGTCGCGGTGGCCAGGCATGCGCTCAGCAGGGCGTACGGGCCCGACAGCCATTCCTCCGCCTCGTCCCGCGGTGAGAGTGTGCCCTTGGCGGCGAGCGCGGCGGCGACCCAGGAGGCCGCCGTGGTGGCGACCGAGGCATGGGTGGCGCGGATCAGCGCGGCGCGCTCCGGCAGGGATCGTTCGGCCCATCCGGCGACTCCGGAGGCGAGGCGGACGACGGCTCGGTCCGCTTCGGCACGCAAGAATTCGCGCATCGCCACTCTGCCCACACTCGACGATCGCCTCTGGTTTGAAGCGATACCCCACTGTAGGTCGCGTGGCCACCACAAGCGAGGCCTCGCTATTAAGGGCACTGAATGCGGCAGGGGTCACTCGTCGGCTTCACAGGCCGGCGAGATCCCGCAGCGCACGCGGGCCGAGGGTGGTCACCGCCAGCCCGGCGACCCGGGTGATCAGCCCGCGGTCCGCGGTGACCAGGGTGACGCGGTCGCCCTCGGCGGTGCGGGCTTCGCACTGCGCGACCAGCTCGTCATCGCCGGATCCCGGCGCGTGGACCGTGACGATGCCACCGGCCGCACCCTCGCGTACGCCGTCGCGAGCGCGACCCTCCACCACCAGCACCACGCGGTCCCAGTCGAGCTCCGCGCCGGCAAGCGCCGCGTGCAGGCGGGCAGCGGC
>JAUNRO010000031.1 GCA_030544185.1 Propionibacteriaceae bacterium
CATCCAGATCGGCAGCGTCTCCGCGGCGAGCAGGACCTTGACCCCGGGCCGGGCGAGGTCGGTGAGCTGGGCGACGTTGCCCGGGTTGTCCGGCGCGACCACGACGACCAGCCGGGTGCTGGCGAGGTCCTGGACGCCCGCGGCGTCGACCAGACCCTTGTCGGCGGTGGTCTTCATGTCCATCGGGTTCGCGGCGATCCAGACATCGGGGGTGGCGCCCTTGTCGAGCTGCTCGCGCTGGATCGGGGTATGCCCGACCTCGAAGCTCACCGTGCCCAGGCCCGCCTCCTGGTAGGCGGCCGCGAGCGCCTTGGTGTGCGCGGCGAGCGCGCCGGGGGCATAGACCACGACCTCCTGAGCGGCCTTGTCCCCACCGGTCGGGCTGATCGAGGTGGTCGGGGTCGTCTCGGTCCCCGTCGTGCAGGCGACCACGGGCAGGACCGCGAGGGCCGCGAGAAGGTGGCGTCGGGACAGCATGGGGGCTCCTTGGATCTGGCACTCACAGGGGTCGGCGCTCACGCGCGCTCACCCGGAGATGTCGTACGCCGGGGCGCGAAAGTTCCCGTGAGATGCGCCACAGTCCGGCGGTAGCCCGCGGGGACGCTTCGGGGGCGGTCAGCCCGCGGGGACGCGCCGGGCAGTCAGCCCGCGCGGCGCCGCTCGGCCGCGAGGAGGTCCACGGCGTCCGACCACTGCTCGATGAGCTCGGCCCGCGCGCGGGCCACCCGGGAGCGGATGGTGCCGACGGCGACCCCGGTGATGTCGGCCGCCTCGGCATAGCTGAACCCGACCAGCTGGGTGAGCACAAGCGCCTCCCGGCGTACCGGATCGAGCGAGGCGAGCATCCTCTCGATCTCGACCCGGGCGGAGGCATCGGGCACGGTCAGCCGGTCGGCGGCCTCGGCCGACGCCCGCGCCGGACGGGCGGCCTCGCGGCGGAACCGATCCGCGGCCGTCCGCCGGGCGATCGCCAGCAGCCACGTGCGCGCGCTCGACTCGCCGCGAAAACTCGGCAGCGCGTCCATCGCCCGCAGGTACGTCTCCTGGGTCAGATCGTCCGCCGCATCCTGACCGGCGAGATGGGCGAGGAAGCGCCACACGTCGTCCTGGGTGAAGCGGATGAACTCCCCCAGCGCCGGGCGATCACCGGCCCGCGCCTCGAGCGCCCGCGCGGTGACCCTGGCGTCGGCGACCGCGCGATCGGACGGCGGTCGACGAGGGTTCATACGGCTGACACTAGTGGTTAGTCTCGGGGTATGGCCTTTCGTTGTCCGGACCCGGAGCTGTGGCGCGCCGCGCTGTCGGCCCGGCTGGACGGTGAGGATCCCGCGATCCCGGACGCCGAGCTCGACCGGCACGTGCGGGACTGCGCGGAGTGTGCGCAGTGGTACGCCGGGCTGCGCCGGATGACCGATCACCTGCACCGGGGCGACCTCGTCGGCCCGGACCTGAGCCTGCGCCTCATCGGCGTGACCGAGGCGCACATCTGTGGCTGCCACCGCGGCGAGCCGTGCGAGTGCACCGACTGTCAGTGCGAGGACTGCACCTGCGGGCGATCCGCGGGTTAGGTTCGGTCTCCGTCCCCTGATACCTGTCAAAATGCGACCTCGAACGCAATAGTTCAGTCCGACGCCGTATTTCGGCAGGTATCAGGGGCTGCGACCGGTTCGGTGACCGTGGAGCGGTCTGGCGCGGGGGTGAAGCCACGGCGAAACGCCGCGCGCCTGGCACGAAATTTCGTGGGTGGTTCGTGCGATGCTGGGCCGCATGACCCGGACCATCCTCGCCCTCGACGGGAACTCGGTGCTCCACCGCAGTTTCCACTCCGGGGCACGGACGGGCTATCGCACCGATGACGGCCGCCCCGGGTGGGCGGTGCGCGGTCTGCTGGACCAGTTGGTCGCCGCGGCCGACCGGGCCTGTGCCGATGTGGTCGTGGTCGGCTTCGACGACCCGGACGCCTCGACCAGGCGTGAGCGGTGGCCGGACTACAAGGCGCAGCGGCCCGACAAGCCCGACACCCTGGTGAGCCAGGTCGCCGACGCGGCGGCCCTGCTCCCGGACATGGGCATCCCCGTCGTGATCCCCACGGGGCTCGAGGCCGATGACGTGCTCGCGGCAGCGTCCCGGACCGCCCGCGACCATGGCTGGCGCAGTGTCCTTGCGACCTCCGACCGCGATGCGTTCGCGCTGATCGACGACGCCACGCGCGTGCTCCGGATCATCAACGGTGGCGTCGAGGCCTCCCCGATGCTGACTCCGGAGCGACTCCAGCTCCTGACCGGTGTGACGCCGCAGCAATACCGCGACCTCGCCGCCCTCCGCGGCGACCCCTCGGACAACCTCCCCGGGGTCCGCGGGATCGGCAAGATCGTCGGCGCGCGGCTGCTCGCGGAGTTCGGCACCGCCGAGGCGCTCTTCGACGACATCGACGCCGGCGGTGAACGCTGCCGGTCCTGCGCGGGCCCGGCGATCACCCAGCGCCTCTCCACACCCGAGGCGCGGGAGCGCTGGGCGCACAACCGCCGGATCATGGCCCCCGACCCCACCGCGACGATCCCCGACGAGGTCCTCGGCACCTGCCTACCGCTCTCCTCGCACCCGGTCCGCGCGGGGTTCCGGCGCTATGGACTGTCCTATCGGCAGGCCGTCAGCGTGCTGTGCGACGAGCACGCCCCGACGCCGCATCCGTGGGACACCAACCCCACTTGGCAGCCACCCACGCCCGCGATCAAACGCTTCCCGCCCCTGCCGAGGAAGCCCCAGATCCTGCAGGAAACCCTCTTCTGAGACTGACCGGCGGACAGCTTCCGGAAGAGGCCAGCGACTCCGCGCGCCCGGCCTCGGGAAACTTCCGCCCCGGATAGCCTTGGTCTGTGACTGGGCTGACTCTGACGATCGACTCCAACCGCTGGCACGACCATCTGCGCGCACTGGCGGAGCGGGTGCCGGGGCTGATCCCGGTGGCGAAGGGCAACGGCTACGGCTTCGGGCTGCCGCGGCTCGCGGAGGAGACCACGCGCCTCGGCCTGCGTACGCTCGCGGTCGGCACCCCCGCCGAAGCTGCGGCCATCCGCGAACACTTCGACGGCGACATCGTCATCCTGCTCCCCTGGGAGGCCAACGACCCCCACGCGGTCGAGCAGGCCCGCGACCCACGCGTGATCGTCACCGTCTCGCGGCTGACCGACCTGGAGACGATCGCCAATCTGGGCGGCGACCCGCCCCGAGTCCTGGTCGAGGTGCTCACCTCGATGCGCCGCCACGGCCTGGAGGAGGAAGACCTGCCCGCGGTCGACACGTGGCGGGAGCACCTGAAGGTCGAAGGCTGGACGATTCACCTGCCGATGCGCGGGGACAAGGACCACAACCGTGTCGAGGCTGATCAGCTCGGCCGGGCGGCACTGGACGTGCTGGACGCGCCGCTGTGGTTCTCCCACCTGCCGACACAGGACTATCTGGCGATGGCAGCCCGGCTGGGTGACGACCGGGCGCGCCTGCGGATGGGCACGCAGCTGTGGCTCGGTGAGCCCGGTGCGCTCAAGACCACCGCGACCGTGCTCGATGTGCATCCGATCAAACGCGGCCAGCGGGTCGGCTATTGGCAGCGCCCGGCGCAGGCCGACGGCTATGTGGTCGTGGTCTCCGGAGGGACCGCCAACGGGATCGGCCTGGAGGCACCGACCTCGGCCAAGACCCTGAAGTCCCGCGCGGTGTCGTTCGCAACGGGTGCGCTGGAAGCGGCGGGACGGGCCCTGTCGCCCTACACAATCCTGGGCGAGAAGCGGTGGTTCGTCGAGTCGCCGCACATGCAGTCCTCGCTGCTGATCCTGCCCGCGAAGGTCGATCCGCCCCACGTCGGCGATGAGCTGCCAGTGGATGTGCGCAACACGATCGCGACGTTCGACCAGATCGTGTTCGTCTGAGGTGCACCCGGACGGCGCCGGTCATCCGCAGGGGACGGGCTCACCGTCGGGGGTGAACTCGGAGATCCCGCCCTGGTCGAGGGCGACGCGAGCGACGTGCCGCTCACAGCTGCGGCCCTCGGGGTTGAGCCGGGTCCAGGAGACGCGCACGCCCGGCTCGTCCCCGGCATCGGCGCTGACGATGTTGAACGCGAAGCTCCCGCGGTGCGCCTCCGCGAGCTTCTCCGGGGTCCACTCCTCCCGCAGCGAGCCTCCGAGCGCGCCGCGAGCCCGTTCCCACTCACCGGCGTTGAGGGCCCCGAACCACTGGCCCAGCGACGTCCGGGTGGCCGTCGGCGCCGGCCCGCCGACGGTCGTCACGATCTGCGGGCCGGAGGCGGTGAGGCACGGCTCCATGACGGGTGGGCGGCCGGTCGGGCCGAGGAGCGGATCCGCGATCGTGTCGAGGCCGGTGACCAGGATCTCCGTCTGATCCTTGCCGGTGTGCAGGAGCATGCCGAGCAGGCGTCCGCCGCCGTCGATGACCGGCGCACCGGCCAGCCCCGCGTCATAGGCGCCGGTCATCCGGCGCACCGCGTGCTGGCCGACCGGTGACTCCACGGCGACACCGGCTTCGCTGATGGTGCCCACCGGCGTCCGCCCGCGTCCGCGCGCGGGCTGCTGCGCCTCGGTGGTCCAGCCGAGTGCGACGACCTCGTCCCCGACGGCCAGCTGCCGCGTCCCCAACTCGAACACGTGTCCACCCAACGGAACCTCGGGCTCCAGCATGGCCAGGCCGGCGTGGGTGTCGATCTTGACAACCGTCGCGGGCACGGCGCGGTCGCCGGCGAGAACGACGACCGAGCGCGCGCCCGAGACCGCATAGGCCGAGGTCACGAGCAACCCGTCGGCCCCGAATTGGAAGGCCGTGCCGATCCCCGTGCCCGCACAGGTCACCGCGAGCAGCCGATGGGTGCCGGAGGCCGATCGCGCGACCGCCTCTCCCAGCGGCCCGGTCGGCACCGGGTCCGGGGTCTCGAGCGGATCGGGCGAGACGGGCGGGGCCGTCGGTGCCGGTGTCCCCGGCGGCGGGGCCGGCCCCTCACCGCCGACCGTGCGGATGGCGAAGGCGGCGACGACCCCGAGGATCACTGCGCCGACGAGAATGCCGGTGATCAGGGCGATCGTCTTGCCGGACGGTCTCGCCGCGGGGCTCGCCGTCGCCATCAGCCGCGCAGTTTCGTCCGCATCGCCGCGTGATCGGCGTCGGTCCAGCCCATCCGCCGCAGCATCGCCTCGATGCCGCCGTGCTCCGCCTGCGCATAGTCCAAGAACGCCTCCATCGTCTGTGGCCGGGTCAGGTGCGACTCCAGCGGCCGGCCGGCGAGATTCTCACGATAGGTGTCCGACCCGATGAGACGGTCGATGATCTGCTGCATTCGCTCGCTCGACGCGGCATAGTCCGCGATCACGGCCTCCGGCGCGGCACCGGCGAGCAGCAGCGACAGCGCGACCGCGGTGCCCGTGCGGTCCTTGCCCGCGGCACAGTGGACGAGAGTGGCGCCGTGGGCGTACGCGATGGTGCGCAGCGCGCCCAGCACCGACTGCGGGCGCTCGTTGAGAAACGACAGATAGGTCGAGGCGAAGGCATCGCCGACCTCGATGCTCGGGCGATAGTCGTTGAACGGCAGCGCGTCCCCGGGCAGCTCGCGCCCCCCTTGGTCGCGCCGGATATCGGCCTCCTCGCGCAGATTGTCCGGGAGCACATCCTCGGCGTCATAGATCTCCGCCCGGTCGTATTGTTCCGGAATGAACGAATAGTGATGGATCATCACCTCGGGATGGCCGACCAACGGCCCGGGCCCTTCGTGATGCACCTCATAGGACGAGCGGAGATCGACCACATCGGTCACCTGGAGCTCCAGCAGCCGCGCGATGTCGTTCGCGGTCAGCCCTTGCAGGTTGTCGCTGCGCAACAGGCGCCCGGCGCGGATCTCGCCCCCATCCGTCGTGGGCGTACCCCCCACATCCCGCGCATTCACCAACGAATCGAACTCCAGCCAGATCACTCTTAGATGGTAGTCAGCACCGGTTAATTCGGCGTGACTGCCCAGTTCGCCTGTGAGACTGGTTGAATCGCAGGCGATGCGAGAAGACGAGATGACCGGGATTCCTGAGAGAAATCCCCGCCGCGCTCTGCCGCCTGCGGACGACGTGAACGAGTCGGCGGACGACACCAGGGTCCGCCCGAGCGTGCCCCGGGCCGCACCGGATGCCCCCGTGGGCGTGGCCGATGCCGGCGCGCCCGAGCCCAGCCCCTATGCGCCGCTGCTGGCGCGCTGGACCCGGTTGCGGGCGTGGGTACGCCGGCAGCCGCGCTCGGCGTGGGTCTGGTCCGGACTCGCGTTCTTCGCCTATTGGCTCTTTTCGACGCTGCAGTGGCGGCGTTTCGAATCCCCGTCCTGGGACCTCGGGATCTTCACCCAGGTGGTGCAGCGCTATGCCCATCTGCAGGCGCCGATCGTGACGATCAAGGGCGCGGATTACAACATTCTGGGCGACCATTTCCATCCCCTGCTGGTGGTGCTGGCGCCGTTCTATGCGCTGTTTCCCTCGGCCTACACCTTGTTGGTCCTGCAGGCCCTGCTCACCGCGGTCGGGGTGTTTTTCATCACGAAGATCGCCCACGAGCACCTGGGCCGCAACGGTGGCTGGCTGATCGGCGGGGCCTATGCGTTCGGTTGGGGTGTCCAGCAGGCGATGGCCGTGCAGTTCCACGAGGTCGCGATGGGGGCGCCGATCCTGGCGATCAGCCTGTGGCTGGCGATGCGGGAACGCTGGCTCCCGGCCGCCATCTGGGGCGGGCTGCTGGTGTTCATCAAGGAGGACCTCGGGCTGACCGTCCTGGTCCTCGGGCTGGTCCTGGCGTGGCGCTCCCGCAAGCTCCTCATCGGCGCCTCGCTCGCCCTTTGGGGCCTGATCATGTTCGTCTTGACGATCGCGGTCTTCCTGCCGGCGCTGAACCCGAACAGCCAATACGACTACGCCCGCTATATCTCCGCCGAGGAACTGCTGGGCAACCCGATCGGGGTGATCGGGGAGATCCTGACCAGCGATCAGCGGATGAGCACGGTGCTGCTGCTGGTCATGTCCACGGGCCTGTTCATTCTGCGGTCGAACCTCGGGCTGCTCGTGCTGCCGACGCTCGCGTGGCGCTTCCTGTCCACCAATGACGGGCACTGGGGGCCAACGTGGCACTACAGCCTGATGCTGATGCCGATCGCCGCGGTCGCCGCGGTCGACGGGATCGCCAGACTGCGCCAGTCCGGCAGTCCGTTCCTCCGGAGGTATGCCCACCACGGCGCGGTGATCGTCGCGACCTTCGCGGTGGCGATCAGCAGCCAGCTGCCGCTGTTCGAGCTGCGCAACCCCGAGAAGTGGACCACGGGACCGCGCCAGGAATCGGCGCGGAAGGTGCTGGAGGTAGTGCCGACCGGGGCTGTGGTCGCGACCGACGTGTCGCTGATGTCCTATCTGACCGCAGACCGGCGCGATGTCTATTACATCGGTCAGGACGGCAATCCGGTCGCGGACTATCTCGTCGTCGACACCATCGGTGGCGGCTGGTCCTCGCCGATCCAGATCACCGACTATGCGGCCACGCTCCATCCGGAGGCCCAATGGGAGCTGGTCCTCGACGAGAACGGCTATCAGGTCGCGAAGAAGACGCCCTGACGCTGCACACCCACCGCGCGACTCAGGCGGGCGCCAACCGCGCGTACCCCTCCGGCGAGATCGTCCGGCGCCGCAGCACCGCGCCGACGGAGGCGGCCGCGCCGATCAGCAGCCACATCAGGGTCGTCCCGACGGCGGCGGTCACTCCCGAGCCGTCGGTGATGATCGCCCGGATGCCGTGCAGCACCGGAGTCAACGGCAGCAGCGGGGTGACGATGTCGAAGAAGACCGGCAGCGCCGAGAGGATCCCGCCGGCGGCGGACAGGGTCACGAGAGCGACCGAGATGATCCGGCCGAGGCCGCCGAACCACGCCACGAGTGCGTGGTTGACGACCGCGAACATCGCCGCGCCGAGCAGCAGCATCGCGAGGACACCGAAGGTCTTGACCGCGGACAGGTCGAGCACCGCCTGACCCATGATCGTCAGCGCGATCGCCTGGATGGCGAGGATCGCGACCACCGGCACGACCGCCCGCGCGACGAGCGACAGCGTGGATCTCGTCGAGGTCAGCACCCGCGCGGACACCGCGTGGAGCACCAGATAGCTCGCCAACCCGCCGATCCACGAAGCAAGGACCATCAGCAGCGACGTCGAGGACGCGGCGGGGATGAGCGCCGGTGCTTCCCCGCCGGCGACCGGCCGGGCCACCGCGGTCTTGAGCGCCTCCCGGTCGGCCGCCGAATAGGTCGGCACCTTCTGCGCGCCTTCGGCCAGCCCGTCGGCGAGCTCGCGCTGACCGTCGGCCAGCTCCCGCGATCCCGTCGCGGCCTGATCGAGCCCGCCGGCCAGCCCCTCCGTGCCGGTGGCCAGCTCGTCGGCGCCGTCGGCCAGGCCGGCCATGCCCGTCGCGAGGGAGCGGGTCCCGCCGGCAACCTGGCCGACGCCCGCCGCGTATTCCCCGACGCCCTGCGCATACTGGCCCGCGCCATCGCTCAGCTGCCCCGCACCGGTCGCGGCGGACTGGATGCCCGCTGTGAGCGGAACCATCCCGTCGGCCAGCTGGTCGGCACCGATCGCGAGCTGGTTGACCCCGTCGACGAGCTGCGGGATCTGACCGGCGCCGTCGGTGAGGCCCTGGTTCAGGGCCTGTGCGCCGGAGTTGAGCTGGGTCGCGCCATCCGCGAGTCCGTCCATGCCGGTGACCAGCTGCTGGCCGGCCGGGCCGAGCTGCGCGATCCGGCCGGCGCCATCGATGATCTCGGGCAGCTGCGGCAGCAGCGTGCGGGTGGTGGTGATCGCGTCGGCGAACTCGCTGCTGGCCGAAATTGCGTGCGCCCACTGCACCGGTGACTGCCCGGTCCGCGGGTCGGGCGTCGTCAGCCCCGCCATCGCCTGGTTCCAGGATGCGCAGAACGCCGCCCGCTGTTCATCGGTGAACTCCACGCCCTCCGGCGTCGGGCACGGCGTGCCGGCGAGGGTCTCGAGCTGCCGGGCGTACGCCTGGGCCTGGCCCTGGAGCTGACCGAGCTGGGCGGCGGCCTGGTCGAGCTGCGCCTGGTCGAGCGCCGACGTGTCCACGCTGCCCAGCACGCCGAGGACCGGCTCCATGCCGGCGACGAGCTGATCCACACCGACGACATAGGCGCGGAGCCCGGGCGCGAGCTGGCCGGCACCGTCGGCGAGCGCCTGGGTGCCGTTGGCCAGCTGACCCACACCCCCGCTGAGCTCGGTCATGCCCTGGCCGAGCGCGTCGACACCACCGGCGACCTGGCCGATGCCGTCGGCGAGTTGCCGGGTCTGGCCGGGCAGGTCCCTGGTTTGGTCCGCCATGGTCTGCAGCCCCCCGGCAAGCTCCCCCGCGCCGCCGGCGATCCCGTCGGCACCGGTCGTGAGCTGCCCACCACCTGCGGCGAGCTGCTCGGCCCCGGTCGCCAGCTCGTCCGCACCGCCCGCGGCCTGGCTCACCCCGGTGGCATAGGAGCGACTGCCGGTCGCGAGCTCATCCGCACCGTCGGCGGAGCCGCGCAGGCCGTCGGCCAGTTCGCTGCCGCCGTTCGCGAGCTGGTCGGCCCCGTCGGCGACGGTCCGGAAGGCCTCACCGGTCTCGTTGAAGCCGAGATAAATGTTGTCGAGATAGGTCTCGGTGAGCTCCGTATTGAATACCCCGCGAGCTGTGTCCGCGACGATCTGGGCGATCGCGCCGTCCGCGATCCCGGTGACCGCCGAGGTCTCCACACCGATCGTGGCCTGCCGGGCCTGTGCAGCGGGGCCGGAGAACGATGTCGCGTTGGCCGAGAATTCCTCCGGGATCGTGATCACCGCGACATAGCGCCCGGACTTCAGCCCAGCCTCGGCATGGGAGGCGTCGGCGAGGACCCATGTCAGGTTGTCGTCACGACGTTCGACCAGGCCGGCGGCGAGCTGGCGCCCGAGCGGCACCTGCTGGCCGTCGAGCTCGACCATCTGGTCGAGGTTCACCACGGCCGCCTCCGCTCGATGCAGCCGTTGATCAGCGCCCCACGTCGCGCCGAGGAACCCCAACGCCACCACGAGCGGAGCGATCAGCAGGCCGAGGAGGGTCTTCCACCCGACCGGCGAATCGTGGTGGGCGCGCTCGAGGGTGATCATCGTTGCTCCTGGGTCGCGAGGGCGGGTTCGGCCGCGTCGTCGGTGTCGTCGGTGGCCTCGGCGGCGCCAGCTCCAGGCGATAGAAGCCGCGCGGGGCGAGCCGCTCGACCGCGTGGGTGTCGGTGACGCCGAGGATCAGCGCCGGCTGCTCGGCCGGTGCCTCGTCCGCGCCGTCCGGGTCTTCCGCGGCTGGCCGCTCGTCCGGTTCGGGGAGCGTCGCGATGAGCTCGGCGAGGGCGTTGCGGTCCTCGGGCGATGCCAGACCATCGGCGCCGTCGAGCACGATCACCCGGATCCGCGGGTCGGCCAGCTCGGCCCCAAGGCCAGCATCGCGGCTCAGGAAGGCCACCTGGCGGCGGACCCGGCCCGCCTCCTCCGGCAGGATCCCCCCGGCCACCTTGGCCCGGCCGTCGACCCGGGTGACCCGCCCGGCGAGGGCGAGCAGCAGCGGGGTCCGGGCGGCCGCCGCGCCCTCGACGACGAGCACGTCGCCGGGGGCGAGATGCAGATCCACTCCGGCCGCGAGCGGTCCACGATGACTGCGGACCGCGAAGTCCTCGGCATACACCACATCAGCCGTCCCGGGCCACTCCTTCAGCGACAGCACGTGGGTGATCGCCTCGCCTTCGACATCGAACGAGGGCAGCCGGTCGGCGAGCCACTTCGGCAGCCACCAAGCGCGCTCCCCGAGCAGGGCGAGCACAGCCGGGACGAGCGTCATCCGGACGACGAATGCGTCGACGGCCACGCCCACGGCGAGGCCGAACGCGATCGGCTTGATCGGTCCATCGCCCTCGGGCACGAAGAATGCGAAGACCGCGACCATGATGAGCGCAGCTGCGACGACCACCTTGGCCGAACCGACGAACCCGTGCCGGATGGCCTCGGCGGCGGAGCGGCCGTGGACATACTCCTCCCGCATCCGCGAGACCAGGAACACCTCATAGTCCATCGCCAGGCCGAAGAGGATACCCATCAGCAGGATCGGGAAGAACGAGATCACCGGCATCGGTTTCTCGAGGTTGATGACCTCGCGGAACCAGCCATAGTTGAAGACCATCGCGGTGAGGCCGAACGCGGTGCCGACGCTCAGCAGATAGCCGACGGTCGCCTTGATTGGCACCCAGATCGAACGGAACACCATCGTCAACAGCACCAGCGACAGTCCGACCACGAAGATGCCGAACGGCGCCAGGGCCCCGGCGAGCTGATCGGAGACGTCGATCTGGACTGCGGTCACGCCGGTCACCGCGGTGCGCACATCGAGGCGCTGCTCCCAGTCCGGTGCCTTGTCGCGCAGCGCCTGGACGAGGTCCTTGGTGCCCTCGTCGGTCGGCCCATAGGCCGGGATGATCTGGATGAAGCCCGTGTCGGCGTGGGGATTGGGAGTGGCCAGCGGGACCGAGTCGACGCCGGGCAGGGCCTCGATCTCACGCTTGAGCTCGTCGACGAGCCCGAGGGGATCGGTGGAGCCGATGATCTCCGCGGTCACGATGAGCGGCGCGTTGTAGCCCGGCCCGAACTTTTCCGCGATCAGGTCGAACGTGATCCGGTCGGGGGCGGTCGCATGGTGCTGCCCCGAGTTGGGCAGGGACAGCTCGAGATCCTTGGCGGGAATGGAGAGGACGCCGAGGGTGGCGACCACCACGACGACAGTGAGGATCGGGACCTTGGTGACGACGCCGACCCACCAGGCCGAGGGCCCGCGCAGCGGTGGGACGTCGGTTGCGGGCTCGCCGTCGGCGCCCCGGTCCGACCGTGCCGCCGCCTGTCGTCCGGCCCGGCGTTTCGGGCGCATCCGCTCCCCCGCGAACCCCATCAGGGCGGGCAGCAGCGTGAGGGCGATGACCACGGCCAGCGCGACGCCCACCGCCGCGTACGCCCCCATCACCCCGAGGAACGGGATTCCCGGGATCGACAGTCCGACGAGCGCAATGACGACGGTGAGGCCAGCGAAGACGACGGCCGACCCGGCGGTCGCGACCGACCGGGCGACGGACTCCTCGACCGCCATGCCCGTGGCGAGCTGGTCGCGGTGGCGGGAGAGGATGAACAGGGCATAGTCAATGCCCACGGCCAGGCCGAGCATCACCGCCAGCATCGGCGTGGTGGAGCTGATCGGCATCAGCGCGGTGGCGATGAGCATGATCGTCATCGTGACGCCGACCCCCGCGATCGCGGTGATGAGCGGCATACCGGCGGCGACGACGGAGCCGAGGGTGAACAGCAGCACGACCATCGCGACCCCGACGCCGATCAGCTCGATGATCGACAATCCCGGGATCTCGACGGAGAATGCATCGCCACCGGCCTGCACGTCGGTGCCCACCGGCATGGTGCGCTCGACGGCCGCCGCGGCCGCGGTGAGCTCGTCGCGCATCTGGTCGGTGACCTCCGGGGCGGGCAGGTCGATCAGGACGTTGACCATTGCGGCGGTGCGGTCGGCGTTGATCATGCCGGCGACCATCTCGTCGAACGGTGAGGTCGCGCTGGCGACATAGGGCAGGTCGGTGAACTCGGTCAGTCCGCGTTCGAGTGCGGCGCGCACGGGTTCGTCGTCGACGGTTTGCCCGGGTGGGGCGATGAGCAGGATGCTCGCGCGGGTGCCGGAGACCTCGGGGAACGTCTGGTTGAGCTGGTTCAGCGCCTGCTGGGACGGAGCGCCGGGAATCTCGAAGGCGTCGTCGAATGACCCGCGGGCCAGTCCGGCAAGGCCGCCCAGGACGACGAGCGTGACGAGCCACGCGGCGAGCACTCGGCGCCGGGCGCGCAGGCACCAGCGGCCCAGGTCGTAAAGGTACGTCGACACCCGGGACTCCTTCACCGGTCAGCGGTATCAATCCAAGAATGTATCCGATACAGTCATGTATTCTAACTCCGTTCACCACACCGGAACGCCAATGGTGGTTCGCCTGCGAGGATGGAGCACTCCGCGGAAGGGAACCCACGATGAGCACGCAGAGCGCACCGCTCAGCGCCCGCCGGCGCCAGACCCGGCAGCGGCTGATGGACGCCGCCGCCCTGGTCTTCGCCGAGAAGGGGGTCGCGGGGGCCAGCGTCGAAGAGATCTGCGAGGCCGCGGGCTTCACCCGGGGCGCGTTCTATTCCAACTTCGAGACCAAGGACGAGTTGTGCGTCGCGCTGCAGCGCTCGCTGACCGAACGCTTCCTGGAGTCCCTGCGGGTCGCGGTCGAGGGCATGGGGGCCGGGGCTGACGACCCGGACCGTCCGGATGAGGCGGCCCTGCTTGATACTGCGGTGGACACCTTCCTGGCGATCCAGCCGTCGGAGCGCGAGATCGTTTTGCTGTTGATGGAGTTGCAGCTCTATGCGCTGCGCCATCCGCACTTCGCCGAGATCTATGCGGCCCACACCGCCGACAGCCGGCAGGTCTTCTCGGGCGTCCTCGAGGAGGCCCTCACCCGGGCCGGCATGCGGATCTCCCTGCCGACCGAGCAGATCGTGGACATCCTGCAGGCGGTGCACAACGCCCGCCAGGCCGATTCACTGCTCAATCCGGGTCAGCCCGATCTGCTCGCTGCGCAGCTCAAGTCGATCCTGGGGGCGCTGCTCATTCGATGAGCCGGAGCGCCTCGCGCACCGACAGCCGGGACAGCTCCCGATGTTCGGCGACGAAGCCCCGCACCCAGTCCGGGTCGGTCTTGGAGAACTGCCGCAACGCCCACCCGATGCCCTTGCGGGCGAAGAAGTCGCCGTCGTGGAGGCTGCCCACGATGGCGTACGCCAGCAGGTCCCGATCAGTGTCGCCCTTGCGATCGAGCTGGCTGAGGATCGCGACCCGACGGAGCCACAGGTCGTCCTCCCGTGACCAGCCGCGCAGGACCGGTGCGGTCTGCTCGGGCGACACGGCCAGGACGAGCCCGACCAGGTGCGCGATCTCGTCACACAGATCCCACCACTGCCCGGTCAGGATCAGCTCCCGATAGAACTCGAGGGAGACCGGATCGGCGGCCCACCGGCGATGGCGCGGAAAACGCGCGACCGCCAGCGCTGCATATCTCTCCTCCCGCCGCGCCGCCCCCTCCCACAGCGCGCGGATCACCCGTTCCCAGGCTGCGCGATCGGCGAGCGGGCCGTGGGCACGCAACTCGGCGCGGGTCAGGCGGCGCACCTCGGGCACGGGCACACCGTGGAAGGGCAGGGCCGATTTCATGTACGCCTGCTGGCCCGCTGCGCGCTTCGGGTCCGCACGCTCGGCCAGGCGGTCGCGGATCGCGTCGGCGAGCGCCATCAGCTGGCCCACTGCCCGCGATAGAACATGCGCGCCCACCACAGCATCGTCAGCACCGATACCGCGATCCAGGCCACGAGCGCGCCCCGTTGGACCGACCGTCGGGTCTCGGATGCCGCGCGATGCCCGAACAGCTCGCCGGCGATGATCCAGACGGGGAACCACAGCAACACGGCGCGGTTGACCGACATCAGCCATTCCGACAGCGAGAACGCGACGAGCTGGACCGCGATCCAGGACAGCTCGGCCCACTTTCGGCGCCGCCACAGCCAGCCGACCGCAACGAGGCCGACCGCAAACGACACGAGCTCGAAGCCGAACACGATGTCCCAGCCGGGACGGTCGTCATAGGCGTCCGAGGCAATCACGTTGATGGTCTGCCAGATCGCGTCGGTCGGTGTGCTCCACGCCCGCGACCACCCGGCCTGCTGGGCATCGGACCAGGCGGACCAGGAGCCGGTGCGCCCGAAGAGATAGAGA
>JAUNRO010000032.1:0-3858 GCA_030544185.1 Propionibacteriaceae bacterium
AAAAGGCGTCGCGGTTCTAGGGTATCCAGGACCGTTTCCAGCGCGCACGACGATCGTGGCGTTGCACCACGATCATTGAGGTGGCAAGACGAAAGCCCCTGCCAGCGCACTGACAGGGGCCTCGTATACATGGGTGGAGGTGCGGGGAATTGAACCCCGGTCCTCGAAGGATGACCTGAGACTTCTCCGGGTGCAGTCAGTGTCACGGTCTGCTCGGCCCCTGCACTCTCACTGACACGTCACAGCCGGGCCCAGTCCTGGAAAAGTCCCCCACCGTCCCCAGGACAAAGACGGTGGAGCAAGCCTTCTGAATGAGGCCAGGAACCGGACCGAAGGCTAAGTCCGGGCTGACCCTTCGGTCACTGCTCAGGCAGCGAGAGCGAAGTCAGTGCGATTGTTGTCGGCACTTATTGGTTTCCACAGAGCGTTAACGAGATAACTGTGGCTCCTCGACCCGCTTCCCTCAGGACTATCGCCCCAAGTCGAAACCGATCACCCCCTGTTGAGTTGGCACCCCCGCGCGGCGGAAGCGTTCGGCGCAGGACCTGAGTCCGGCACCTGGGCCGGCGAACCGGCCCAGCGATCCAGTCTAACCCACCCAACGCACGCCGGGTTGCGATTAATCCCGCCCGGAGCCTCACTTGTCCTTCTCGGACAGGATCTCCCAGCGGACGACCTTGCGCACCGGGTTCTGCCAGTCCTCGCCGTTCGCCGCCTTGACGCCGCCGACGATCGTCAGCACGAGCCACGCGACGGCCCCGAGACCCATCACCCAGCTGAGGGCATCGCCGACGATGCCGGTGGCAATGCCGCTGACGACGAACGCGACGAACGCGATGAGCTGGAAATTGAACGCCTTGGCGGCTTCACGCTTGGCATAGCTGCCCGGACTGGAGATCAGATTGACCAGCAGCGGGCCGAAGATCCAGAGAAAGAATGGCGAGAAATGGGCGACAGCCGCGGCACCGCGACCGGTGCGGCTGTCCGCGCTCTGCCGCACCAGATGGGGATGGTAGGCAGGGTGCAGACCGAGTGCGCGAGAGGTGCTGGGCACGTCCACCAAGCCATAGAAGGCCTGGTTGAGCTCCTGGCGGTTCTGCGCCGTCAGCACCTGCTCCATGCGCCCGTCGAACTCGTATTCGTTGAGTCGCCCGTCGGCATAAGCGTCGGCCAGAAACCGCTCCGCCCGGTCGCGCTCCTCTCGCGTCACGCCCAGCCCCAGGCTGGGATGCGCGGGTTGGCCATGGTCGGGCCGATATTCGGAGTACTGGGGGAACTGTCCGCTCATGGCTCTATTCTCCTGGTCGGGCAACCCCCCGGCCATCGGGCACCCCCCGGGCGCACCCCTGAGGACACACTCCTGCCACGGATGGTTTGCCCAACGTCACCGTCTCATCGAAGCGCCGCAGTCTTGTCAGACCACCGCAGTAGAGTCCCGCCCATGAACACCAAACCAGATGTGGACTTTCCCGACGGCCCCCCTCCTGCCGAGCTCGAGATCACCGACATCACTGTGGGCGACGGCGCCGAGGCGGTGGCCGGCAAGGTCGTGCAGGTGCACTATGTCGGCGTGGCCTTCTCCAGCGGTGAGGAGTTCGACTCCTCGTGGAACCGCGGAGCGCCCTTGGCCTTCCCGCTCGGTGCGCAGCGCGTCATCGCCGGCTGGGACCAGGGCATCCAGGGCATGAAGGTGGGCGGGCGGCGCAAGCTGGTGATCCCACCGCACCTGGCCTATGGCGAGCGCGGCGCGGGCGGTGTGATCGCGCCGGGCGAGACGCTTATCTTCGTCTGCGACCTCGTCGCGGTGCAGTAGTCCGGCGGATCAGCGACGGCGCTGCCGGTCCGCGAGCGCCCGTTCGGCCTCGCGGGTCGCGTCGCGCCGGCGCAGTGTCTCCCGCTTGTCGTATTCCCGCTTGCCGGTGGCGACCGCTATCTCGACCTTCGCATAGCCGTCATTGAAATACAGCGACAGCGGGACGAGGGTGGTGCCGGCGCTCTGCAGTGCCCGGGCGATCCTGTCGATCTCCCGTCGGTGCAGCAGCAGCTTTCGCGTACGCCGGGCGGTGTGGTTGGTCCAGGTGCCGTGACTGTATTCGGGAATGTGCGCCTGCCGCAGCCACGCCTCCCCGTCATCCACCGTGGCGAAGGCATCCACCAGCGAGGCGCGCCCCTGGCGCAGCGACTTGACCTCAGTGCCGGTCAGCACCAGACCAGCTTCGTAGGTGTCGTGGATGTGATAGTCGTGGCGCGCCTTCTTGTTCTGCGCCACCATGGCGCGCCCCTTTTCCTTGGCCATCGGTCCTTCCCGTTCTCAGCTGCGAGCGCTCCACCCTACCGCTCCGCACGGCAGGTCAGCGCGACGCCTTCCCACCGGGCCGGGAAGCGACGCCGCGCTGTGCTCAGTCGAACAGGTCAGAAGCCCACGCTCTGGGGGTTGGTGACCTTGCCGTTCACCCACGTCATCAGGTGCAAGTGGCAGCCCGTTGAATAACCGGTCGAGCCCACATAGCCGATGACCTGGCCCTGCGAGACCCGCTGCCCGACGCGGACCGTATAGCGCGTCGCGTGGTTATAGCCGGTCGTCATGTATTTGCCGTTGATCCGGCCGTGGTCGATCATCAGCCGGTTGCCATAACCGGCGTTGTAGTAGCGCTCGGTCACCACGCCGTCCGCCGCCGCTTTGAGCGGGGCGTTGCAGGCGGCGCCATAATCGGTGCCGTCGTGCAGCTTCCACACCTTCAACACCGGGTGCAGGCGCATCCCATAGCGCGAGGTGACCGGACCGGCCACCGGCTTGATGAATGGGCTGCTCGGCGCGGCGCTGGTGGCGTTGCGCGCGGGTGCCGGAGCCTCCTCCTTGGGCGCAGCGGCCGGTGCGGGGGCCTGAGCGGCCTGCTGCCGGGCGGCCTCGGCCTCCCGCTGTGCCTGCTCCGTGCGCGCAGCTGCCTCGCGGGCCTGGCGTTCGGCCTCGGCTCGCTCGGCCTCCTCGGCCTGCTGGCGAGCGACCCGCTCGGCGATGCGGCGCTCCACATCGGACTGTTCGTCGGCCAGCGCCTTGGCCTGCGCCTGGGTGGCGAACAGCTGCCGGCTCGCCCTGAGTTCCGCCTGGGCGTTGACCGCGACCAGGTTGGCGACCGCACGCTCCTGCTCGCCTGCGGCCTCCGCGAGGCGATGACGCGTCTCCAGGTTCTCCGCGGCCCGGGCCCGCTCGGCCGCCATCTCCTGCTCGATCTGCGCCTGCTTGTCCTTGGCCGCGACCAGCTGGACCTGGATGTCCTTCAGCTTGTCCATCTCGGCCTGAGTCGAGTCGAAGACGGTGGTCGACCACTGCACACGGTTGTTGATGTCACCGGTGGATGTCCCCGTCACGACCATGCCGATGCCGACCATGTTCGTACGCTGCTGATACTGGGTCCGGACTACGTTGCCGACCTCGGTCTGCTGAGCCGCGACGTTGCGCTCCCCCTCCGCAACCGCGGCCTTCGCCGCCTCGAGATCATCGCGGGCCTGCGCCAGGCGGCCGGCCGCCGCCTCGTCCTCGGCCTGCGCCTGGGCGAGCTGCTGCTGGGTCTCGGCGAGCTGCGTCCGCGCCGTCTCCAGATCGGTCCGGGACTGCAGCAGAGCCGAGGTGGCGCCGGCCAGCGATTGGGAGTCGGCCTCCATCTGGGCCTGTGCTGCGCTCAGGTTCTGCGACACGCGGTCGCGTTCGTCGTCGAGGTCATCGGCCCAGGCGGGCACAGCGACCGTCAGTCCGAGGGCGAGCACCGCCAGCCCGGCTGCAAACCGGCGCACAGCGCGACGCGGCGTACTCCTGCGGTGGTCGAGCGAGCCTGAACTCGCGGCGAGACGTCTCTGTGA
>JAUNRO010000032.1:3868-14910 GCA_030544185.1 Propionibacteriaceae bacterium
TGAGTTCATCGGCCCAGGCCGGCACGGCCAACGTGAGGCCGAGGGCGAGAGTCGCCGCTCCGGCCGTCAGCCGGGCCAGTAGTCGTCGTGTGTGTGCGAGACGTCGGTGTGACGCTTCGCTGTTTCGCGGGCCGCCCTGGGAGGCGGAGGGAAGATCCCGTTGCACAGCTGGTCCCCAATCCGGTTCTAGGGTGGCTTACCACCCGGGTGTTACACCTTCAAATACTTCCTGGTTGCAATCAGTGTGGGAATTATGGACAGCAGAATTCCGACTATGGCAACCCCGAGCATGGCCAATCCCGCATGGGACCAGCCAATCCAGGGTGAAGCCTTGATCAAGACTTCAGCGTTTCGCATGATGAGGAAATATACAGCTGCGGCCAATGTGACGCATGCGAGAACGATACCGATCAGGGCACTAATGAGCGCCTCCAGCAGGAACGGCAGCATGATATGGAGGTTGCCGGCACCGACCAGACGCATGATCCCGATCTCCCGGCGCCGGGCGAAGGCGGCCATCCGGATGGTGTTCCCGATCTGCAGTGCGGCGGCGATGAGCAGCAGCACCGAGGCGATGATCGTCCCCCATTGGAGCAGGCTCAACCAGCCGAACAGACTGTCGAGGACCTGGTGCAGGTCCTGCACCGCCTGGACGCCCTGCAACCCGGACACGGCGGAGACGACGCCCTGATATTGCTCCGGATCCTTGAGCTTGACCCGGAAGGATTCCTGCATCTGCTCGACCGTGAGCGAGTCCTGGATAGGACTGCCCTCATAGGCCCTGCGGAACTCGTCATAGGCGTCCTGCTTGCTCTCGAAAAAGACTTCCTGGACCTCCGGGTTGGTCGTCAGAGTCTGTTCGATGACGTCCTTCTGCGCCTGCGTGGTCTCCTGGCCCGGATCGCAATTGTCCCCGCGCGTGTCGGCGGTGCAGAGGAAGACGGAGATCTCGATCCTGTCGTACCAATTGCCCTTCATCAGATCGACCTGCTGATTGGCCAACAGACCGACTCCGAACAGCGACAGCGAAACCCACATCGTGACGATGACCGCCACCGTCATGGTGAGGTTGCGGCGCAGGCCGTTGAAGGTTTCGGACAGGGTGTGGCGCATATCAGGCTTCCTGGGGATTCGTGACGGGCGGGTGCGAACGGGTCATCACTGGTAGCCGTAGACCCCCTTGCTCTGATCACGCACGACCTCGCCGTCGTCGAGTTCGATCACGCGCTTGCGCATCTGATCGACGATCGTCGAGTCATGGGTGGCCATCACCACGGTGGTGTCGGACCGGTTGATCCGGTCGAGCAGTTTCATGATTCCCACGCTGGTCGCGGGGTCGAGGTTGCCGGTCGGTTCGTCGGCGATCAGCACCTGGGGCCGGTTGACGAACGCACGAGCGATCGCGACCCGCTGCTGTTCGCCACCGGAGAGCTCCTCGGGCAGCCGGTCACCCTTGTTGCCGAGGCCCACCAGCTCCAGGGTCTCGGGCACAGCCTTGCGGATGAAGCTGTTCGGCTTGCCGATGACCTGCAGGGCGAAGGCCACGTTCTGGTTCACGGTCTTGCCGGGCAGCAGCCGGAAGTCCTGGAAGACCATGCCGATCTGGCGCCGCAGGCCCGGGATCTTCCAGTTCGGCAGCCGGGTGAGGTCCTTGCCGGCCACCCAGACCTTGCCGTTGGTGGGGCGCAGCTCCCGCAGGATCAGCCGCATGAAGGTGGACTTGCCGGACCCCGAGGCGCCGACGAGGAAAACGAACTCGCCCTTGGCGATCTCCACATCGACGTTCTTCAGCGCGGCCCGTCGCTGGCCGTCATAGGTCTTGGTGACGTTCTCGAATCGAATCACGTGCATGTCCGGGCCGGGCTAGACGATCATGCCTGATGGCATGCCCCGCACCACCAGGGGAACGGCCTGCAGTGAGTGTAGGCGCACCGTTCGACCCCTCCGTCACATTTGCTGCCCGTGGGAGTGTTGGCTGGATGCCCACCTCCCCGGGGCGTACGCCCGCGACGGCGCGGGGTCACGCGAGCGCGCAGGCTCAGTTGTCGGCGGTCTCCTGCTGCTTGCGCCACCGGATGCCGGCGTCGATGAACGCATCGATCTCGCCGTCGAAGACCGCATCGGTGTTGCCGGTCTCGTGCTCGGTGCGCAGGTCTTTCACCATCTGATAGGGGTGCAGGACATAGGAGCGCATCTGGGAGCCCCAGGAGTTGCCGCCGTCGCCCTTGAGCGCGTTCATCTCGGCCTCCTTCTCCTGCCGGGCCCGCTCCAGCAGCCGCGACTGGAGCACGCGCAGGGCGGCTGCCTTGTTCTGCAGCTGGGACTTCTCGTTCTGGCAGGACACCACGATGCCGGTGGGCAGATGGGTGATGCGCACCGCGGAGTCGGTGGTGTTGACCGATTGGCCACCAGGACCCGAGGAGCGGAAGACGTCGATGCGCATCTCGTTCTCGGGGATGTCGATGTGGTCGGTCTCCTCGGTCACCGGCAGGACGTCAACCCCGGCGAACGAGGTCTGGCGCCGGCCCTGGTTGTCGAACGGCGAGATCCGCACGAGGCGGTGGGTGCCCTGTTCGACCGACAGCGTCCCATAGGCGAACGGCGCCTTCACGCTGAAAGTGGCCGACTTGATGCCCGCCTCCTCCGCAAAGGAGGTGTCATAGACCTCGGTGCCATAGCCGTGTCGCTCCGCCCACCGCAGATACATCCGCATGAGCTTCTCCGCAAAGTCCGAGGCGTCCACGCCGCCGGCCTCGGCGCGGATCGTCACCATCGCCTCGCGCTCGTCATAGTCGCCCGACAACAGCGTGCGGACCTCGAGGGCCTCGATGTCCTTCGTAAGGCGGGCGAGATCGCGCTCGGCCTCCCGGCGCGAGTCCGCATCATCCTCCTCCTCGGCCAGCTCAACGAGCACGGCGAGGTCGTCCAACCGGGAGCGCATGCCCAGGACCCGCTCCAACTCACCCTGCACGGCCGACAGTCGGGACGTGACGCGCTGGGCGTTCGCCTGATCGTCCCAGAGGTCCGGTGCCGCGACCTGCTGCTCAAGGTCGGCGATCTCGGCCTGCTTGGCCTGCGGGTCGACAACGGCCTCGATCGCACTCAGCGAGCGCTCGAGTTGGGACAGGGAGGATCCGAAGTCAACAGCCACAAGGAGGCAGTCTAGTCGCGCCGCCCTCGCCACGCGACCACGCAATCACGCGTCCGCGCCTTGACGAACCCATCCGCGGTGTTCAGACTCGCCAACGGCGCGGGCCTGTCTGCCGGCGCTTTCGCCTCGTCCACCCACCTGCCCAGGAAGAAGCTTCGTTGCCATGACCGCCATCCCTCTGCGCCAGTCCCCCGGTGTGCGGGCCGGCCTGTCGATCGCGATCGCGGTGGGCGTCTATGGCGTCTCCTTCGGCGCGCTCGCGGTCGCCTCGGGTCTCAACGTCTGGCAGGCGCAGGCGCTGAGTTTGCTGATGTTCACCGGGGGCTCGCAGTTCGCGTTCATCGGCGTCGTCGCCGGTGGCGGCACGGGGCCGGCCGCCGTGGCCGCGGCCACCCTGCTCGGTCTGCGCAATGGCATCTATGGCATGCAGATGAACGCCCTCATCCATCCGCGCGGCTGGCGCCGGCCGGTCGCCGCCCACGTCACGATCGACGAATCGGCGGCGGTCTCGATGGGCCAGGAGTCCCCCGCCGAGGCGTGGCGGGGATTCTGGACCGCGGGTCTCGGCGTCTTCGCCCTCTGGAACACGTTCACCCTGGTCGGCGCGCTCGCCGGCAATGCACTGGGCGATCCCCGCCGCTGGGGCCTGGACGGTGCCGCCGTCGCCGCATTCGTCGGGCTGCTGTGGCCCCGGCTGCGCAATCGCGAGCCGGTCGCGATCGCGGTGGTCTGCGCGGTGGTCACCGCGCTCTGCATTCCGCTGCTCCCGCCCGGTCTGCCGATCCTGGTCGCCGCCGCGGTCGCGGGCGGCCTGTCGCTGCTGGCTCGCGGCCCCGCCGATGAGGGCCTGGAATCCGATTTCACGGCCGAAACGGCCGGTCCCGAGGAGGAACAGCGATGATGTGGTTCTGGGTGCTCCTCGCCTGCGCCATCGCGTTCGCGACCAAGGGGGCGGGCTATCTCATCCCGGCGGCCCGGCTGGAGTCGCCGAAGATCACACGTCTCGCCGGGATCCTCACCGTCGGTCTGCTCGCGGCCCTGATCACCATGAACGCGTTCGGCGACGGCCAGGCGCTCCGGCTGGATGCGCGCATCGCCGCGCTGGTGGTGGCGTTCGCGGCCTGCGCCTTGCGGGCGCCCTATCTGCTCGTGGTCGTGCTGGGTGCGGCCGCCGCCGCGTTGGTCCGCCTCAGCGGCTGGGGATAGGAACTCTGCGGAGGTCGTGGGTCGAGTTTCGAGCGGACAGAAAGCCGGTCCGCACCCACGAGGGCGAGCACGGATGAGGAATCGATGTCCTCAGATCACACCCGGGCCCTCACAGCCCAAGGACGCCCCGGGTCTGCTCGACATCGGCCGCAATTTGCTCGATGAGCTGCGGGATCCCCTCGAACCGGACGTTGCCGCGCAACCGCTCGACGAAATCGACGTGAATCGTGGTCCCATAGAGTTCGAGGTCCTGATGATCGAGCGCATGGGCTTCGACCCCGACGGCCGGGACATCGTCGAAGGTCGGGTTGCGCCCCACTGAGATGGCCGCGGGCCACACCGGCGCGTCCTCGGTCTCGGCCACGCGCATCCACCCGGCGTACACCCCCTCCCCCGGCGCCGCGAACCCGTGCGGGACGGGCAGGTTGGCGGTCGGGAAACCGAACTCCTTGCCGCGCTGGTGACCGACGACGACGGTGCCAGTGAAGCGGAAGGGCCGGCCGAGGTGGCGGGCGGCGTCGGCGACCTTGCCCTCACCGAGCAGGCGGCGGATCTCGCTGGAGCTGGTCGTCTCGTGCTCGGTGAGCAGCAGTTCCAGCCCGGTCACCTCGAACCGGCCGGCGCCCCAGGCCCGCAGGGTGTCCACGTTGCCGGCGGCCCGGTGGCCGAAGCGGAAGTTCTCGCCGACGACCACCCGGACCGGGTTGAGCGGTCGGATATAGGACTCCAGGAACTCCTCAGGGGTGAGCGCCATCAGCTCCCGGTCGAACGAGATGACCTCGACGATCTCCGCGCCGGCGGCCCGCATGAGATCGATCCGTTCCTCCAGATCGCACAGCAGCAGCGGCTCCGACCCGGGCCGGACGACCGACATCGGATGGGGCCAGAACGTCACGGCGACCAGCCGGGCTCCCGGCTCGAGTTCTCGCGCGGTGCGCAGGACCTCCTGGTGGCCCTTGTGGACACCGTCGAAGTTGCCGATGACCACCACGCTGGATGGGTTCACGTCCTGCCCCTTCATCGTTGGCTCATGCCCGTGCCCGGCCGCCTCCGGCGGACCGTGCGCAGGTGATCCTAATCAGCACGCGCCCCGGTGCGCACCCCGCACCCGCCCAGTGCGAGTTCGCTCACTCCTCGCGCCGTGCGCGATAACGGGCATCGAGGTGAATGAGCTTGCGCTCCAGCTTGTCGATGACGTCCTGCAACTCGTTGATCGTGTCAGCGAGCTCGACATCGTCGGCCGCGTCCCGGTCCCGCATCTTGTAGGCGGTCTCCAGCGAATTGATCACGATGCCGACCACCAGGTTGATCACGACATAGGTGCCGAGCAGGATGAACGAGATCACATACGGCAGGGCCCACGGGGAGACCGCGCGCAGGTCATACATGATCTGGTTCCAGCCCTCGAGGGTCAGCAACGTGAACAGCGTGAGCATCCCCTCGCCGAGGTTGCCGAAATACTGCGGGGCGGTCTCGCCGAAGAGCATGAAGCCCACGACGGCGTACAGATAGCACAGCAGCGCAGTCAGCGCGAGCAGGCTCAGGGCGGGCAGCGCGGCCCGGCGCAGACCATCGACGAGCACCCGGAAATCCGGCATCACCCGCGCCAGGCGGGCGATCCGCGCCAGCCGCACCATGCGCAGCGCCGTCGGGTTCCATTGCCAGATCGGCAACAGGCCGAGGACGACCACGAAGGTGTCGAAGATGTTCCAGGGGTCACGCAGAAAGGCAAGCACCCGGAACCGATAGGCGGCGAGACGGATCAACAACTCACCGACGAAGAACGCGAGGAACAGCGAGTCGAGCGGATCGGCAACCCGCTGCAGATTGCCGGGGACCCGCTCATAAGTCTGCAGCCCGAGGGCGATGGCGTTGGCGATGATCACCGCGACGACCAGCGTCTGGAACCACCGGGCGTTGGCGACCGCATAGGCCTGCCGCTGCCAGACCGGCGAGGTCGCATCCGGGGCCACGGCGGTATCGCCCACGATCCGTTCCCTGGGCACGGCGTCCTCCCTCGTCGGGCCAGTTTCGCGTCAGAGTACGCGGGCGCGGGTCCCGTGGGCGCCGACGTCCGCGGCCTGAGTGGGCCCATAAGACGTCGGTCGGGGGGAGCTCAGACGAAGACGGCGTCCGCCACGGCCTCGCCGCCATCGGGGCGATAGAGCGCCAGGAAGTGCCCGTCGTGGGTGAGCGCGGTGAGTCCGGTCAGGGGTACGCCGGGCAGTCGGCGTCCGTGCCGGACCGCTCCCGCCGTCGGTTCGTCGAGGGCGAGGGTCGGAAAGCACTCCGCCGCCACCTGGTCGATCCCGATCATCGGGAGCTCCGCTGTGTCACCGTCAACGACGTGGGCGCGATCGAGCCCGAACGGCCCGACCCGGCTGCGCCGCAGTGCGGTCAGGTGTCCGCCGGTGCCGAGGCCGGCGCCGAGGTCGCGTGCCAGCGCGCGGATATAGGTGCCGGAGGAGCAGCAGACAGTGACGTCGCAATCGAGCACCGGGACGCCGTCGGCGGTCTCCGCACGCACCTCGTGCAGGTGGAAGGCATGCACCGTCACCGGTCGAGCCTTGAGCGTGACGTCCTCTCCCGCCCGGACCCGGGCGTACGCCCGCCGGCCGTCGACCTTGATGGCCGAGACCGCGGTCGGGACCTGCTGGATGTCGCCGATGAAGGACTCGATGGCGGCGGCGACGACGGGCTCGCCGATGTCGACGGCGCCGCGGGTCGCGGTGATGTCACCCTCGGCGTCGTCGGTGACGGTCTCGATCCCGAGTCGGATCGTGGCGGTGTATTCCTTCTCGGTCAGCATCAGGTGGCCGAGCAGACGGGTGGCGCGGTTGATGCCGACGAGGAGTACGCCGGTGGCCATCGGGTCCAGGGTCCCCGCATGTCCCACCTTCCGCGTCCCGAAGATCCGCCGGCACCGTCCCACGACCTGGTGGGAAGTCCAGCCGGCGGGCTTGTCGACGACCGCCACACCGGACACCGTGGACGGGGTCACCGACGCTCGTCCGCCTCTGCGGCGGCGTCGTCGAGGTCCTCGTGGTCCAGGTTCTCGTCGGGCTCGTCCGGCTGCTTATAGGGATCTGCCTCACCCGCATATTGCGCTGTGGCCGCCTGGGCGGCGATCTCCTCGTCGTGGCTGCGGGTCTGGGCCAGCAGGTCCTCGATGTGGCGGGCGTTCTCCTGGACCGCGTCGAGGACGAAGTTGAGCGACGGAGCGAACTTCAGGCCGAGCTGTTTGCCGATGGTCGAGCGCAGCAGGCCCTTCGCGGACTCCAGAGCGGCGGCCGAGGAGGCCAGGTCGGTTTCCTGACCCAGGACGGTGTAGAAGATGCTCGCCTCCCGGGAGTCGCCCGTCAGCCGCACATCGGTGATGGTGACGAACCCGAGCCGGGGGTCCTTGATGCGCCGTTCGAGCATCTGGGCGACGATCACCTTGATCTGATCGGCGAGTTTGCGGGCGCGGGGGTTGCTCATGGACGGCCTTTCGTCGTCGGGTGGTGGTGATGGCCCGGGAGTCCCCGGACACCGCGGCGGGTGGGCTCTGGGCGAACCCACCCGCCGCGACTTGCCGGACTTGCCGGAGCTATCCGCTCCGGGCGGAGCCTCGGCTCAGGTGCGCGGCGTCTCCCGCATCTCGTAGGTCTCGATGATGTCGTCCAGCTTGAGGTCGTTGTAGTTGGAGAGCGTCAGACCGCACTCGTAGCCTTCGCGGACCTCGGTGACATCGTCCTTTTCCCGACGCAGCGAGTGGATATCGGTGTCGATGACCACCACTGAGTCGCGGAGCAGACGCGCCTTGGCGTTGCGCCGGATGAGACCGTCCTGCACCATGCAGCCGGCGATCGTGCCGAACTTCGAGGACTTGAAGATCTCGCGGACCTCGGCGTGGCCGAGCACGGCCTCTTCGAAGATCGGCTTGAGCATGCCCTTGAGGGCGGCCTCGATTTCGTCGATGGCGGCGTAGATCACCGAGTAGTAGCGGATGTCGACGTTCTCACGATCCGCCTGCTCGGTGGCCTTGCCCTGGGCACGGACGTTATAACCGATGATCACCGCTCCGGAGGCGGCGGCCAGCGAGACGTTGGTCTCGGTGATCGCACCGACGCCACGGTCGATGACCCGCAGCGACACTTCGTCGCCCACATCGATCTGCGACAGCGACTCCTCCAGTGCCTCGACCGAACCGGCCGAATCGCCCTTGAGGATGAGCAGCAGCTCCTGGGTCTCGCCCTTCTCCAGCTGCTCGAAGAGCTGGTCGAGGGTCTTGCGGCGAGCACCCGCCGCCTGCGCAGCCGCCCGGTTGCGGGCCTCTCGCTGATCCGCGATCTGCCGCGCCGTGCGGTCGTCCGCCACCACGAGGAACGAGTCGCCCGCCCCAGGAACCGAGGTCAGGCCAAGGACCTGCACCGGCATCGAGGGGGGAGCCTCGTCAACGTTCTCGCCCACGTCGTTGACCAGGGCACGAACGCGCCCATGGGCCGGGCCGGCGACGATCGAGTCGCCGACCTTGAGCGTGCCGCGCTGGACCAGGACCGTCGCGACCGGGCCGCGGCCCTTGTCGAGGTGGGCCTCGATGGCGACGCCCTGGGCGTCCATCGTCGGGTTGGCCCGCAGGTCGAGCGCCGCATCCGCGGTCAGGACCACGGCTTCGAGGAGCTGGTCCATGCCCTGGCCTGACACCGCGGACACGTCGACGAACATCGTCTCGCCGCCATATTCCTCCGGCACCAGTCCGTATTCGGTCAGCTGACCACGGACCTTGGTCGGATCAGCGGTTTCCTTGTCGATCTTGTTCACCGCGACCACGACCGGCACGTCGGCGGCTGTGGCGTGGTTGAGCGCCTCGATCGTCTGGGGCATCACACCGTCATCGGCCGCCACCACGAGGATCGCGATGTCGGTCGACTTGGCGCCGCGGGCACGCATGGCGGTGAAGGCCTCGTGACCCGGGGTGTCGATGAAGGTGATCCGACGCTCGCTCTCGTCGACATCCGTGGCCACCTGATAGGCGCCGATGGTCTGCGTAATGCCGCCGGCTTCGCCGGCCACCACGTTCGACTTGCGGATGGCGTCGAGAAGCTTGGTCTTGCCATGGTCGACGTGACCCATGACGGTGACGACCGGTGGCCGCGGCGCAAGGTCGTCCTCGTCCCCCTCGTCCTCACCGAACTCGAGGTCGAAGCGCTCCAACAGCTCGCGGTCCTCGTCCTCGGGGGACACGACCTGGATGCTGTAGTTCAGCTCCGCACCCAGCAACTGCAGGGTGTCGTCGTTGACCGACTGGGTGGCCGTGACCATCTCGCCCAGGCTGAACAGCACCTGGACCAGCTGCGCGGCGTCGACGTTGATCTTCTCGGCCAGGTCGGTCAGGGAGGCGCCACAGCGCAGGCGCACAGTCGCGCCATCGCCCTGACGGATGCGTACGCCACCGATCGTGGGTGCTTCCATCTGGTCGAACTCTTGACGACGCTGCTTCCGGGACTTGCGGCCCCGGCGCTGCTGACCGCCGCGACCGAAGGCGCCCTGCGTGCCGGCGCCGCCGCGACCACCACGCCCGCGACCACCGGGCGGCGGACCGCCACCGGGCCCACCGGCGCCCATGGGGCCGCCCCGCCCGGGACCGCCGGGACGGCCCCGGCCGGGTCCGCCACCGCGGCCACGGCCGGGGGCCGATCCGAGCGTGCTCTGCTTGGGCATCATCGCGGGGTTGGGACGTGGCATCCCCGGGACGCCACCACCGGGGCGCGGGCCGCCGGGACGCGGACCGTCGGTGCGGCCTCCCGGACGAGGACCACCCGGACGGCCCTCACCCTGACGGGCGTCGGGTCGGGCGCCCTCCGGGCGGCGCCGCTGCGTGCCCATGCCCTGCGATGAGGCGAACGGGGTGTTGCCAGGACGCGGTGTCCCGGGACGGGGCCGCGGACCGGGTAGGCCGCCGGTGGCGCCGGGGCGCGGACCGGGCGCGGGCCGTGGGCCCGGGACGGGGGGACGCGGCGCACCGGGCCGTGGGCCCGGCGCTGCCGGACGCTCCGCAGCCGGGCGGGGTGGCTCCGGCGAACGCGGCGCCGAGGGGCGCCCGGGAGCAGCAGGACGCGGGGCGGGTGCGCGACGCTCCTCACTGGGCGGTGCCTCGGCGGGCTTCGCCGCACGCGGAGCGGGCCGAGGACCGGGCGTCGGCGCGGGCCGGTCGGGAGCCGCTGCCTTCTCAGGAGCGGGGGGGCGCGGAGCGGGCGGGCCTGCCGGAGCAGCCTTGGCCGCCGGCGGGGTCGGCCGCGGGCCGGGCACCGCCTTGCGCGGGGTGCCGGGCTTGGCGCCGGAGCCTCTTCCACCTGCGCCGTTTCCGTCGGATTCACCGAGCTTGGCGCGCAGCCGCCGGACCACCGGCGGTTCAATGGTTGACGAAGCCGAGCGAACGAATTCGCCCATGTCGTTCAGGGTTTTGAGAACTTGTTTGCTTTCGAGTCCGAGCTCTTTTGCGAGCTCGTAGACACGGACCTTGGCCACTACTCTCCTTCAGGTCCGCATCCGCGCGCGGACCAGCTAGTTGTCGAACGTGCTCATTGGTGCGTACTCATCGAGTGGTCATGAGCGTTAGCCCACCTTCTGATCGGTGCCCCAACCCGGGATCGGGAGGGCGCTGGTCACCGCGCCCACAGCAGAATGCGAGAGCGCGTCTCTC
>JAUNRO010000033.1 GCA_030544185.1 Propionibacteriaceae bacterium
CTCAAGCTGCTCCACGTCGTCAGCCTCTATGAGCAGGTCCTGTCGGGTGAGATCAAGGCCGACGATGTCCTGCCGCGCACCGTCCTGTTCGGCGCCAAGGCCGCGCCGGGCTATTGGATGGCCAAGGAGATCATCTATCTGATCAACCGGGTCGCCAAGGTCGTCAACAACGATCCCAAGCTCGACGGGCGCCTGCGGATCTGGTTCCCGGAGAACTACAACGTCACGATGGCCCAGCTCATCATCCCGGCCGCCGACCTGTCCGAGCAGATCTCGCTCGCCGGCAAGGAAGCTTCCGGCACGGGCAACATGAAGCTCACCCTCAACGGTGCGCTCACCATCGGCACCGACGACGGCGCGAACGTCGAGATCCGCGAGCTCGTCGGTGACGACCACTTCTTCCTGTTCGGTCTCCGTGAGCCCGAGGTCGCCGCGCTGCAGGAGAAGGGCTATCGCTCTCGCGAGTTCTATGAGAACAACCCGCTGCTCAAGCGGGCGATCGACCTGATCGCGAGCGGTCACTTCGCCGCCGGTGGGGCGACCGGTGAGGAGCCGGTGGTGGCCGACCTGCTCGGCAACGACCGCTTCCTCGCCCTCGCCGACTTCCAGTCCTACATGGACGCTCAGGCCAGCGTCGATGCGAAATATCAGGACAAGACCGCCTGGACCCGTTCGGCCATCCTCAACGTGGCCCGTGCCGGGTTCTTCTCCTCGGATCGCTCGATGCGCGACTACATCGACCGGATCTGGAAGGTGCAGGGTTGAGATAGACCCGAGAAAGACTGCGGGTCAGCTGCATCGCACGTGCAGCTGACCCGCAGTCTTTCGTCGTGGTACGCCGGGCCCGGGCTCAGACGACCGTCCACACGTCGCGGCCGTTGATCAGCTGCTGGAGCTGGTCCAGGGTCGGCTCCTCGCCGTTCTTGGCGAGCTCGATCTGCTCTCGGACCGCGTCGTCATAGGCGGGCCGCTCGACCTGGCGCAGCACCCCGATCGGGGTCTGGCGCAGCACACCGGTGTTGGTCAGCCGGGACAGGGCGAAGGCATAGCTCGGGTCCGGGTTGTGCGCGTCGTGGATGACGATCTTGTCCTCCCCGGCCTCGGCCACCTCCACGATCTCCAGATCACCGTTCGCGCCGCGGGCCACGCCACGGCTGCCCTCGGCGCCGAACCGGATCGGTTCACCGTGCCTGAGCGGGATGATCGTGTCGGCGGTCGCGCCGCCCTTGATGGCGTCGAACGCGCCGTCGTTGAAGATCGGGCAGTTCTGATAGATCTCCACGAAGCTGGCACCACGGTGGGCCGAGGCCGCCTTCAGCACCTCGGTCAGGTGGTTGCGGTCGGAGTCGATCGTCCGGGCAACGAAAGAGGCCTCCGCGCCCAGCGCCACCGAGAGCGGGTTGAACGGGCTGTCCACCGACCCGAACGGCGAGGACTTGGTGACCTTGCCCTGCTCGGAGGTCGGCGAATACTGGCCCTTGGTGAGCCCATAGATCCGGTTGTTGAACAGCAGGATCGTCAGGTTCACATTGCGGCGCAGCGCATGGATCAAGTGGTTGCCACCGATGGACAGGGCATCCCCGTCCCCGGTCACGACCCACACCCCGAGATCCTCCCGCGCGGTCGCGACCCCGGTCGCGATCGCCGGCGCGCGGCCGTGGATGGAGTGCATGCCATACGAGTTCACGTAATACGGGAAGCGCGACGAGCACCCGATGCCCGACACGATCACCGTGTTCTCCCGGGCGATGCCCAGCTCGGGCAGGAACCCCTGGAACGCGGCCAGCACGGCATAGTCGCCACACCCGGGGCACCAGCGGACCTCCTGGTCGGAGGTGAAGTCCTTGCGGTTGAGCGGCTCGATCGCCAGCGGCACGCGGTTCAGCCCGGCGTACTCCTGGATCGTTTCACGCGGATCGGTGGTGGTCACTGGGATTCCTTCTCGACGAGATCGGAGGCGTTCTGGGGTGCGGGATCGTGATGTCCCTCGTGGCGAGGCTCGCCGCCGTCGGCGGTGACCTCCTCGTTGAGCTGTTCGTCGGTGGGCTCGCTCGTGTGGCCGATGAACTCGAGCAGGTCGTGAGCGAGTTCCGACAGCGAGATCGGCAGCCCGCGTACCCGTGAATAACTCTGGACATCCACGAGATATTTCGCGCGCAGCAGCATCGCGAGCTGGCCGGAGTTCATCTCGGGGCAGATCACGGTGTCGTACGCCCGGAGGATCTCGCCCAGGTTCGCCGGCATCGGGTTCACGTGGCGCAGGTGAGCCTGGGCCACCTTGCCGCCCTCCGCCCGAACCCGGCGTACGCCCGCGGTGATCGGGCCGAACGACGAACCCCAGCCGATCACGAGAACCTTCGCCGCGCCCGACGGATCGTCGACGACGACATCCGGGACGTCGGCGACGATGCCGTCCACCTTGGCCTGGCGCAGGCGGGTCATCCGCTCGTGGTTGTCCGGGTCATAGGAGACATTGCCGGTGACATCGGCCTTCTCCAGCCCGCCGATGCGGTGCTCGAGGCCGGCCGTGCCCGGGATTGCCCAGGGGCGGGCGAGGGTCTGCTCATCGCGGCGATAGGGCTCGAAGACCTTGCCGTCGGGGCTGTTCGGTGCCGTCGCGAAGGCCGGATCGATGCCGGGGATCTCGGCGATGTTCGGCACCCGCCACGGCTCGGCGCCGTTGGCGAGATAGCCGTCGGAGAGAACGATGACCGGCGTGCGATATTTCACCGCCCAGCGGGTCGCCTCGATCGCAGTGTCGAAGCAGTCCGACGGCGACTGGGCGGCGATCACCGGCACCGGGGCCTCGCCGTTGCGGCCGAACAGCACCTGCAGCAGATCGGCCTGCTCGGTCTTGGTCGGCATGCCGGTCGAGGGGCCTGCGCGCTGGACATCGATGACGACCATCGGCAGCTCGGTCATCACGCCCAGGCCGATCGTCTCCGCCTTGAGCGCAATGCCCGGGCCCGAGGACGAGGTGACACCGAGCGCACCCGCGAAGCTCGCGCCGAGCGTGGCACCCACGGCGGCGATCTCGTCCTCGGCCTGGAAGGTCTGGACGTTGAATCGCTTCAGCCGGGTCAGCTCGTGGAGGATGTCGGAGGCGGGGGTGATGGGGTACGCCCCGAAGAACAGGTTGAGACCAGCCTTCTGGGCGGCGGTCACCAGGCCATAGGCCAGCGCGGTGTTGCCGGTCACCTGGCGATAGTCACCGGGCGGCATCGCCGCAGCGTCGACCGTATAGGTGTGGGCGAACGACTCCGTCGTCTCACCGAAAGCCCAGCCGGCCCGGAAGGCGGCGAGGTTGGCGTCGCGGATCTCGGCCTTGCTGGCGAACTTCTCGGTCAGGAAGCGCTCGGTGCCCTCGGTCGGCCGGTTGAACAACCAGCAGAGCAGACCGAGTGCGAACATGTTCTTCGCGCGCGTCGCGTCCTTGCGGGTGAGTCCGAACTCCTTGACCGCGCCCACCGTGAGCCCCGACAGGTCGAACGCGTGGAGTTGATAGCTCTCCAGCGAGTCGTCCTCGAGCGGGTTCGTCGCATAGCCGACCTTGGTCAGGTTGCGCGTGGTGAAGCTCGCCGAGTCCGCAATGATCACGGCGCCGGGAGCAATATCGCTCAGGTTGGCCTTGAGCGCGGCGGGGTTCATCGCGACCAGCACGTCGGGCTTGTCGCCCGGCGTCATGATGTCGTAGTTCGCGAAGTGCAGCTGGAAGCTCGAGACGCCCGGCAGCGTGCCCTGGGGGGCGCGGATCTCAGCCGGGAAGTTCGGCAGGGTGGAGATGTCGTTGCCGAACACCGCGGAGTCCGCGGTGAACCGGTCGCCGGTCAGCTGCATGCCGTCACCGGAGTCGCCCGCGAAGCGGATGACCACGCGGTCGAGGGTCTGGGTCGGGGTCACTGTGCGTGCTCCTTAGGTGAGCGTGTTGCCTAATCGGATCTGCGGGCGCGGCTGGCTGGGGGCGTCCGCGCAAGGTCTCGGGAGACGATACTCCTCCGCCCATAGAAAATTCTTTTCTGTCCATAGGCGATCCCTCTGCGGCGCCTGTGCCGGCCCGGGGTCGTCGTGTCGATCTTATCGAAATCTACCAATATATAATAACTATTATTAGGATTTGGTTGTGGTCGAGGTGTTCCGCCTTCAGGCGCAGGGGCGGCCGCGCCGGAATCGGGCGTCGGCGAGTTTCACCCGTGAGCGCTGTCTCGGCGTCGGCGGCCCAGGAGCAGGAGCACCGCGCCGGGCAGGACTGCGACGAGGCAGATCACGCCATAGGCCACGGCCACGGACAGGCCGAGTTCCGCCCCCAGACCCGCGGTGGCGAACACCCCCGCGGCGATACCCTCGCGCGGCCCCCAGCCGGCGAAATTGAGCGGGATGGCGGAGCCGACGATCACGACGAGGGCCAGGGGAATCATCTGCGGCAGCGCCTGCACCCCGACCGCCTGCGCAGCGACCAGGAAGACCGCCGCATAACCGGTGACCGCAAGCGCCGAGGCCGCCACCAACGCAAGGCCGGTACGCAGGCTGAGTTCGCGCAACACGCCGGTGAGGCCGGCGACGAGCACGGCGATGGCGCCGAAGACCAGGCAGCCGATGCCCAGGAGGGCGCTGACGACGCTCGGCAGGCCCGCCCTGGCTCCGCCGATCAACAGCACGAGCGCAGCGATCAACATCTGAACCGCCTGGCCGGCGACGCGCTCCACCGCCACCGTGCCACCCGCGCGCGCTGCGTCCCGCTGATCTCGCGCGTGCCACACGGCGCGATCGACATCGCCCAGCACGCCGCCGGGCAGCGTGGAGTTCATGAATTGCGCGCGATAGTATGCACTGACCGCGTCGCGCAAGCCGAGCTGCAGGCCGGCCGCCCGAGCGATCGCGAGCCAGCGCCAGCAGGCGCACAGCGTGCAGAGGGCCACCAAGAACGCACCCGCGGCCAGCGCGCCGGGGCCTATCCCGTGCACCCCGGCCCAGACCGAGTCGAACCCCAGATGCCAGGCCACGCCGACCAGCAGGACGGCGCCGACCAGCGGCCGGAGCCAGCGCCATTGCCGGCGCCCTACCGGGGCGTACGCCACCCGGTCAGTTGGAGTCGGTCGTTCGACGAGCCGGGAGATGACGCCTCCCCAGGTCCAAGGTCGGATTGCTCCGAGCATAGTGACCTCGGCCAATCGGAGCTGGGCGCGTGACCCTGAGGGCCGCGTGATCTAGGGGTGGTCGTCCGTGGTCAGCGCTGTCGCAATCCGGCGCAACGGTGATCATTAACCGGATGTTTGACACAATGGCCACGCGAGCCAGGCGTGATCCAGCGCGGGGTCTGGACCGGATGGCACTCAGTGAGGAGCAATGGTGGCGAGCGTAGGGCACCGGGCCAGGCCCGAGAAGACGGCAATGATTCTCGCCCGCAGGGTTGTCGATGACATCCGAAGGCGAGACTTCCAGGCGGGCGATCGATTGCCGCCGGAGCGTGTGATGCTGGAGAGCTATCAGGTCGGTCGGGGGACTCTGCGGGAGGCCCTGCGCTTCCTTGAACTGCAGAACGTCATCTCGTTGAAGCCCGGCCCCGGTGGCGGCCCCACCGTGGAGAAGCCGGATGCCTCCACGCTGGCCATGACGATGCTGTTGCTGCTCCAGTTCGACCACGCGCCTTATTCGGCCGTCGTCGAGACCCGGCGCGACCTGGAGCCGCTGATGGCCCGGTTGGCCGCCGAGCGGATGACCGCCGACGAGTTGCGGCACCTCGCCGACAACGTCGACCAGATGCGCACCCAGCTCCATGACTATGCGGTGTTCCTGTACACCAACCACGAGTTCCACGACATTATCGCGTGGGGCACGCACAACTCGGTCTATGGATTCTTGATCGATGCCCTGCTCGACATCCTCGACGGTTCGGCGCTCGGTGTGGATTATCCCGAGCAGCGGCGTGAGGCCGTGCTCCGCGCGCACGTGTCGATCCTCGAGGCGCTGCAGGCGCATGACGGCGCGTCCTCGCGCGACGCAATGGAGCGCCACGTCGAGGAATACGTGAAATACGTGAACGAGAAGTTTCCCGACATCGTGACCCGACGGGTCAACTGGGATATCTCCTAAGCCAAGCTGGCGTTGGTGAAGATTCGGCGTTGACGGTGTCCGGCATTCACCCCTTGGCGCGCCCTCGTTGAAACTTGGGGACTGGCCCCCTCAGCGGCCGCGGAACTCCGGTCGCCGGCGCTCACGGATCGCGCACACGGATTCGGCGAAGTCCTCGGTGGACTGGGCGATCGCCTGCAGGCTGGCGGCCAGCTCCAGCGCCGAGTCGAGCTCGGCGCCGCGGTGGGTCTCGCGCAGCAGCCGCTTGGCCATCCGCACGGCCAGCGGGGCGTTGCCGATGATCCGGTCGGCGAGGGCATGCGCCGCAGGCAGAAGTTCTGCCGGCTCGACGACCTGGTTGACCAGGCCCCAGTCGAGGGCGGTGACGGTCTCGATGCGGTCGCCGGTGAGGATCATCTCCGCGGCGCGCGCAGGGCCGACGATCCGCGGCAGGAACCAGGCGCCACCGTCGCCCGGGATGATCCCGAGCTGCACGAAGCTCTCGGCGAAGACCGCCGATGTCGAGGCGATCCGCAGGTCGCACATCAGCGCGAGGTCGCAGCCGGCGCCGATCGCCGGGCCGTTCACGGCCGCGATGAGGGGGACCTCGCAGGCGGTGAGGGCCAGCGGGATCCGCTGGATGCCGCGGCGATAGTCGTCGCGGGCCCGGTGCGGGGGACCGCCGAACGGGGGCGCGCCCGCGAGCAGGTCCTTCACGTTGCCGCCGCCGGAGAAGGCGCTGCCGGCACCGGTGAGGATCACGGCCCGGACCTCCGGGTCCGCGTGGACACGCCGCGCGGCCGCCTCGATCGCCTCGATCATGGGCTCGCCCGAGATCGGGTTGCGTTCCTCGGGCAGGTTCAGCGTCCACGTTTCCACGTGGCCGCTGCGGTCGATGATCAGTGGCTCCATGTCTCTCCTCCGCACGCATGCCAATTCATGCGCATAATATCGGTGGTCTTGCTCGCGTCCCAACCGCCCACTGGAAACCGTCCGCCCTGCACCCGGCGGCGACTACGGTGGCGCCACCCGTCCCCAAGGAGATCGCATGAGACTCGCACTGGCCGCCGCCGGCGTCCTGCTGATCGCCCTCACCGGTTGCACCGGCGCCGGGCCTGGTCAGGGTGAACAGGCCGACGGCACCGACACCTCCGGACCTGTCGAGAGCGTCGTGCCCCTTGGCGATCCCATCGCCACCCGCGAGATCACCAGCGGCGAGGCCACCTATGCGCTGGACCTCTATCCCCTGCGCCGCAACGGCGAGATGGTGCACCTCGATGCGCGGGTGCGCTATCTCCAGATCGGCCGCTCCTCGGATCGTGCCCTGCTCGCGGGCCCCCAGGGGTTGTCCCAGGTTGGAGGCGCCACGGACGGCTTCCGGCTGGTCGACAGTGCGGCGGCGAAGATCTATCTTCCCGCGCGCTACGGCAACGATGAGGCAGCGTGCTCCCCGCGCCTGTCAGGCAACGCCGACGCGGGTGACGAGACCTATGTCACCTGCATCTTCGGCGCACCCCAGTCCGCCACGGTCGAAGTCCAGGCCGCGAGGTTCGGGAGCTTCCCCGGTGTCGAGATTCGCTGAGCGCGCCGCCGCTGCCGCACTGGTGGCCGGCCTGCTGTCCGCGACCCCGCCGGCCGTTGCGACCCCCACTCCGTCGCCGCAGGGCCCCACCGTCATCCGCCCGGACCCGATCCCGCAGCCACACACCTTCCCGGTCCTGGACCTGGTCCCGCAGGTGTTCGAGCTGCGTGTGGTCACCGGGGCCGCCGACGGCTCCAGCCTCACCGAGCGCAGCGAGAACGAGGTGGACATCACGCTGAGCGCTGATGTGTTGTTCGACAAGGACCGCGCGGAGATTCGCCCCGAGGCCGGGGCGTCGCTGGACGATCTCGCCGCTGAACTCGACCGGCGCCCGGTGGGCAGGGTCACGGTCACCGGCTATACCGACGACCTCGGTCCCGAGGAGCATGGCTACCGGCTGTCGGAGCAGCGCGCGGAGGCCGTCCGGCAGCACATCAGCGCGTCGTTGGACCGCCATCAGGTCGAGGTCATCGGCAAGGGCGAGGAAGACCCGGCGTCCCCCAATGATTCCGAGGCCAATCGCGCCCAGAACCGCCGCGTGGTGATCCACTGGGAGCCCGTCTGATCGTGTTGTTTGGGTACGCCGGGCTGCGCTGCGCCCGGGTTCAGCGCAGCGCCGCCAATGATTGGGTGATGAGGGCAGAGGTCCGGCGCAGCGCCTCGATATGGGCCTGGGGCTTGAAGCTCTCCGCCTTGCCCGCCAGGGCGACCGCCGCGACGTCGCGGCCGTTGTAGCTGATCGGCACGGCGACGGACACGAGGCCGATGCCGGTCTCCTCCTGCTCCAGCGCATAGCCGCGCTCCCGGGCTTGCTGCAGCTGGTCCAACAACACCGCGGGGACCGTGATCGAATAGCGGGTCAGTTTGGGCAGCGGGGCGCCCAGCAGCTCGGTGATCTCTGCACCCGGACGGTGGGCGAGCAGGACTTTCCCCATCGCCGAACAGGTGGCCGGCGCCCGGCCGCCATATCTGATCGGCGATCGCGCCGAGGTGTGCCCCCGGATCCGGGCGACATGGATGATCTCGTCCTGTTGCAGCGCGCCCAGATGCACACTCTGGCGAGTCAGCGCGAACAGGTCGGCCATGTGCGGCAGCGCTGCTCCCCGGAGGCCCCTGACGGCATCGAAGCCGGTGCCCAGCTCGAACAGGAGCCAGCCCGGACGGTACTGCTTGCCGTGGCGTTCGACGTAGCCCATCTCCTCGAGGTGGCTGAGGAGCCGGAAGGCGGTGCTCTTGGGCAGGCCCGTGCGGCGAGCGAGCTCGGTGACGCCCATGGGCTCGTCCTGCCGCCGGAAGCAGTCCAGCAGGCTCAGCGCTTTGGCGACCGAGGTCGCCGGGTTCAGATCGTCGGCCTGGGGCCGCTTCCGGGCCGGCTGGGAGGGTTTGGTCGGCATTGACGCAGGGCCTCCTTGCTGAAGTGAAGCTGCTTGGCCCCGCATCGTAGCTCCGCGCTCCAACCAGAAGAATTCCGTGGTGCGTTCCATATTTTGGAACCGCATTCTGTTCAACGGAAGGCTTGATGCGGTTCCATTGGTCTCAGGTTGATGAGCGCGCCGCATAGGCGCGGCGCAAATCACAGGACTGAGGTGGAACCCATGGGCCCGACTGCAGAGCCGATCGAGATCGATCCGGGCAGATTCCGAGAGGTGCTCGGGCACTATCCGACCGGTGTCGCTGTCATCACAGCGATCGCCGATGACGATGAACCGATGGCCATGGTGGTCGGCACATTCACCTCGGTCTCGCTGGATCCGCCGCTGGTGGCGTTCCTGCCGACCCGGACCTCATATACCTATCAGCGCATCCGCACCGCCACGTGTTTCGCGGTGAACATCCTCGCCTCCGACCAGGAAGACGTGTGCCGCCGGCTGGCCACACCGTCGGCCGACAAGTTCGCCGGCATTGCCTGGCGCCCGTCCGGGAACGGGGCGCCGATCCTCGATGGTGCCGTGGCCACGCTCGATTGCGACTTCCACGCCGAGCTCGATGGTGGCGACCACCTGATCGTGCTGGGCCGGGTGACCGACCTGCAGGCGCAGCGTCCGGTCGTTCCGCTGCTGTTCTTCCAGGGCGGCTATGGCGGCTTCACCCCCCGTTCGCTGATGGTTCCCTCCGATCGGGATCTGGCGGCCGGCGTGGCGATGGCCCACGAGGCACGCAATGACATGGAGATCCTGGCCGAGGGGCTCGGTGTCGAGGTCACGGCGTACGCCCGGGTCGGCGACGATGTCGCCGCCGTCGCCACGGTCGCCGGTGAGGACCGCGACCCGCGGAGCGCGCTCGGCTCCCGTTTCCCGCTGATGCCGCCAATGGGCGAACTCTTCGTCGCGTGGGACGATGCCGAGATCGAGGGCTGGCTCGGCCGCGTCCGTGGGCTCACCGAGGAGACCAAGGACTTCTATCGCGAGCGGCTCGCCCGCACCCGCGAGGCGGGCTGGGCCTTCACCCTCGCCGAGGCCGAGGACGGCCAGCCGAACCCGATCTCCGAAGCATTCGAGCTCTACAACGAGCCCGTGCGCACGCCCGCGATGGAGCGGCAGGTCGTCGAGTCGCTGACCGCTGCAGCGCACCGCTACCGCCAGGTCGACCTCGCCGATGACGAGCTCTATGACATCGGCTCGATCGTCGCTCCGGTGGTGGATGCCGAGGGCGCAGTCCAGCTCGTGCTCCGCCTCACCCAGCTGCCCCGCGGGGTCAAGGGCTCCGACATCCTCTTCTGGGCCGGCCAGCTGCGCCGGGCCGCCAAGGATGCCTCCGAGCGCTTCGCCGCCGCCCACTCGTGATCATCCCAGCGACCCATAACGAACGGAGACATTCCATGACAGCAGGAGCACCAGTCGAGCAGGCACCGCTTCGAAAGCACGACGCCACGGTTCGCAGCCTTGGCTACGTCCGCGTTGATGCCACCGATTTCGCGGCCTGGAAGGCCTATGCGGTGGACTTCATGGGACTCCAGCTCGCCCGGGAGACCGACGATCTGCTGGAGCTGCGCATGGATGAGAAGGAATACCGCATTGCGATCACCGCGGCCGACCGCGACGGTGTCAGCGCCATCGGCTGGGAGGTCGCCGGCCCGCGTGCGCTGGCCGAACTCGGCGACCGGCTGAGCGCTGCCGGCTACCCGGTGACGCCGTTCACGCCCGAGGAACTGAAGGCCCGCCGGATCTCGGGCGGCGTGCACTTCCCCGATCCCGACGGTATCGCCGAGATCGAGCTCTTCTATGCCCTGCGCGAATCCTTCACCGCATTCACCTCGCCCACCGGCGCCCGCTTCGTCACCGGCGATCAGGGTCTTGGCCACGTGTTCCAGTTCGTCGAGGACTGGGAGGCCTATCGGCACCTCTATTTCGACCTCCTCGGCTTCCGGCTCAGCGACTTCGTCGACGGCGGGGCCAACCAGGACGTCGAGCTCACCTTCCTGCACTGCAACCCGCGACACCACTCCTATGCCTTCGGCCACATCGACGGCGTGCCGCCCGGCGTCGGGCACCTCATGTTCGAGGTCACCGGCCTGGATGTCGTGGGCCGCGCCTGGGATCAGGTGGTCCTCAAGGACGTCGCGCCGGTCGTCCAGACGCTCGGGATGCACACGAACGACAAGATGATCAGTTTCTATACGGGCTCGCCCGGCGGCTTCGCCGTCGAATACGGCACCGGGGGCATCGCGATCGATGAGGACACGTGGACCCCCACCCGTTATCCGGGCGCCCACTACTGGGGTCACCAGCGCCCGAAGCGCACCGCCAGCTGACCCGTCCAGCCCGCCGCCACATACTCAAAGGATCACCACCATGTTCGACACTCCCACCGACGTCCAGCCCCCCGTTGCCACCGGCCCCGTGCCCGATCCGGCCACCGACTCCGCAACCGTCCTCGAGCGGATCGAGAGCCTGGTCGATCTGTACGCCGCCAACGGCCCCGTGAACGAGCGCCTCGGCCGGCTCACCGATGAGGTCGCTGAGCGCGTCAAGTGGACCGGGGTGGCTCGCATGCTGCAGCCGAAGCGCTATGGCGGACTGGAGTCGCACCCGGTCGAGTTCATGGAGGCCGTGCTGGCCACCGGGGCGGCCGACGGGGCGACCGGGTGGGTCGCGGGCGTCGTCGGCGTACACCCCCACGAGCTCGCACAGGCCGACGACCGGCTGCAGCAGGAACTCTGGGCAGAGAACCCCGACACCTGGATCGCGTCCCCCTATGCCCCGATGGGCATCGCGACCCCGGTCGACGGTGGCTATCAGTTCACCGGCCACTGGAAGTTCTCCTCCGGCACCGACCACTGCCAGTGGGTCATGATCGGCGGCTTCGTTGCCAACCCCGATGGCTCACCGGACCGCGCGGACGTCCGCCACTTCTGCCTGCCGCGCAAGGACTACGAGATCATCGAGGACTCCTGGGACGTCATCGGCCTGCGGGGCACCGGCTCGAAGGACCTCATCGTGCGCGACGTGTTCGTGCCCGACTATCGCGTGATCGCTCAGGACGAGATCAACGCCGGGACTGCGGCCAAGGCCCTGGGTCTGGACAGCCCCCTCTATGCCATCCCGCGCTCGGTCATGTTCTCCGGGGCTGTCGCGACCGGCACCCTGGCCATCGCACAGGGCGCCTTGGCCGCGGCCATCGCCTTCGCCGGCAAGCGCGTCGGCATGGGCGGCCAGAAGGCCTCCGGCGATCCCTATCAGCTGGCCACGATCGGCCACGCCGCGGCCGAGATCGAGTCCGCGGTCATCCAGATGAAGACCGACTTCTCCCGCGTCTATGACCGCGCCGCCGCCGGCGAGGTGATCACGTTCGACGAGCGGCTCCGGGTGGCCCGCAACCAGGCCGCCTCGACCCACCGCGCGCTCGCTGCGGTCGACGACCTGTTCCTCCACGCCGGCGGCGGCTCGCTGCACCTTGATCAGCCGCTCCAGCGGTTCTGGCGCGACATGCACTCCGGCATGAACCACATCGTCAACGTCGCGGAGCCCAAGCACCGCGCCTGGACGCTGGACCACTACGGGGTCGAGGCTTCCGCCCTCGGCATCAAGGTCTGATCGGCTGCGGATCCCCTGGGGCCGGCCCGTCATGACGACCAGGTCGAAGCCGGATGGCTGAGGCTTCGGTCAACCGGTGATCAGTCGCCGGCCGCGCTGACCAGCATTCAAGCGTGACGTGTCCGAGTCATTCCGTGGCAAGGGCCCGTCACGCGGCGCGGTTGCGCTTACACTGCGGGATTTTTTTGGACAACGGCTTGCGGCCGGTGATATACGTCCCTAATAATAGAACTGCATTCCACATAACGGAACCCTCAAGGGTGAGGAGCATGCTTGTGACATCCCCGAACGTGAGCAAAGTGGAAGAAGGCGGTCGGTCCGTTCTGGGCCGGGTCTTCGCCATCCTGGAGTGCTTCAGCGCCGACCAGCCTGAGCAGTCCATCTCCGAGCTGTGCGGGCAGACCGGCTTGCCGCCGGCGACCGTGCATCGCATCCTGGCCAGCCTGATCGCCTGGGAGGCCGTGGAGCGGACCGCGCGGGGGTGCTATCGGCTCGGGCGGCGGATGTGGCACATCGGGGCAGGGGTGCCCAGCGTCAACATGCTGCGTTCGGTGGCGCGGCCCACCTTGATCGACCTGCACAAGGAAACCGGTGTCATGACCGGGCTCGCGCAGCGCGACGGGGATGTCGTCACCCTCATCGACGTGTTCGGCGGCCGCCAGGCCGTCGCCTCCTGGCAGCCGCGCCGTCCCATGGGGCTGCCCAACTGCGCGACCGGCCAGGTGCTGCTCGCCTTCGGCGATCCGGAGTACGCCCAGACGATCCTGGGCCGGCTCCGTCCGGATCGCGCCAGCCGGCTGCGCCACGAGCTGGCCGAAGTGCGTCGGGCCGGTTTCTCGGTCCGTCGATCGGGTTGTGCCTACTGGATGGCCAGTCCTGTCTATGATGAGGCGGGAGTCGTCGAGGTCGCCATAACTCTCCGGATCGTTGGGGAGATTGGAGATCCGGCGGCTCTGGGTCTCCGCCTGGTGGAGGCAGCGCGCGACGTGTCGCGCGAGTTGGGATGGCGAGGAGATCGTCGCCGGGGCCGGGGCCACCGGGCGGTCGATCAGGGAGCGAGGCAGTCCGCATGAGGCAGAGTTATCACGTCGATGGGCTCGGGCACGGTGCCCAGCCCATCCCGAACGCCACGCGGGTCGGCAACATCGTCGTGAGCGGTGGCATCGGTGGCCGCAATCGGAGCACCGGCGACATGCCGGCCGAGCTGACCGATGAGGTCGCGAACTGCTTCGCCAACCTGCAGGCCGTCGCTGAGGGGGCGGGGATCAGCTGCGACGACATCGCCAAGGTGACGGTGTTCGTGGGGGACCGCTCGGTCCGTGAACTGATCAACGAGCACTGGTGCTCGCTCTTCCCGGACGAGCACAGCCGTCCGGTCCGGCACACCCTGGTCCAGCAGCTGTCCGGAATGCGCGTCCAACTGGAGTTCCTCGCGGTCACGCCTGGCTAGAACGCCTATGTCTGTCCTGGGGAAGGCCACGGAGATCATCGAAGCCATCGGCCGGGTGAATGGCGCGAGCCGGTTGGGCGATCTGGCCAGCGAGTTGGGGATGCCGAAGTCCTCGTTGCATCGGCTGCTGGTGGAGATGGTCAATCTGGGTGTCCTGTGGAGCGCGGGAGACGGCACCTATCAGCTCGGACCGCGGCTCATTCGCTGGGGGCGGATGGCTGGGGATTCCTTCGATCTGCCGCGACTGGCGAAGCCCGTCATGCAGGCGCTCCGGGATGAGACCGACGAGACCGTCAATCTTTATGTCCCGGTCGAATACGGCCGGGTGTGCGTGGCCAGCGAGCCCGGGAACCGGGCGCTGCAGCACAATCCGTTGGTGGGCCTGGTCCGCCCGGCTGGGCGCGGTGCCGCGGGAAAGCTCGTCATGGCGTACGCCTCGGCCGACGAACGGACGCGGATTCGCGACGAGGTCAGCGGGGCCCTGCCCTCCGATGCCGAGCTCGATGAGCTGAAACACCAGCGCTTCGCCGTGTCCACCGAGGAGATGGAGCCCGGCCTCGTGGTCATGGGCACGCCCGTCGTCGTGGTCGTCGCGACCAACGCCCTGCTCACCTAGCTGGTCATCCCCGCGCTGGACACGAGCTACTTGGCCGAGGAGCGGTACGGCGGCGTGGCCCTCGCGCAGGTGGCGAGCGTGTGGTCGG